>NZ_ATDO01000024.1:0-36224 GCF_000445085.1 Sphingobium sp. HDIP04
GCGGGAGGGGCTAGGGGTGGGCGCGACCCCGGACTTGATCCGGGGGAGCTTCCAGCTTAGCCATTGCAGAATGGCGCTGAGGTTGCGCCCGCCCACCCCCCGGCCCCCTCCCTCAAGCGAGAAGGAAAACAGAAAAAGGCGGACGCCCGGGAGAGGCGCCCGCCCGAACCGAAGGCGTGAAGGGGGAACGACCCGCCTCCGGCATGACGACCGCCTCAGAAGAAGCCCAGCGCCTTGGTCGAATAGCTGACCAGCAGGTTCTTCGTCTGCTGATAATGGTCCAGCATCATCTTGTGCGTCTCGCGCCCGATGCCCGACTGCTTGTATCCGCCAAAGGCCGCATGGGCCGGATAGGCGTGGTAGCAATTGGTCCAGACGCGCCCGGCCTGGATGGCGCGGCCCATGCGATAGGCGGTGTTGCCGTTGCGGCTCCACACCCCCGCGCCCAGGCCATAGAGCGTATCGTTGGCGATGTGCAGCGCCTCCGCCTCGTCCTTGAAGGTCGTGACCGACAGCACGGGGCCGAAAATCTCCTCCTGGAAGATGCGCATTTTGTTATGCCCTTCCAGCACGGTCGGCGTCACATAATAGCCCTGCTCCAGCTCGCCGCCCAGATGCGCCCGCGTGCCGCCGGTCAGCACCTTCGCGCCCTCGCCCTTGCCGATGTCGATGTAGGAAAGAATCTTCTCCAACTGGTCGTTCGACGCCTGCGCCCCGATCATCGTCGCGGGGTCGAGCGGGCTGCCCTGCACGATCTTCTGGACGCGGGCGACGGCGCGCTCGATGAACTTCTCGTAGATGCTCTCCTGCACCAGCGCCCGGCTGGGGCAGGTGCAGACTTCGCCTTGATTGAGCGCGAACATCGCAAAGCCCTCCAGGCACTTGTCGAAATAATCGTCGTCCGCGTCCATCACGTCGGCAAAGAAGATGTTGGGCGACTTGCCCCCCAGCTCCAGCGTCACCGGAATGAGGTTCTCCGACGCATATTGCATGATGAGGCGCCCGGTGGTGGTTTCCCCGGTGAAGGCGATCTTCGAAATCCGCTTGTTGGTGGCGAGCGGCTTGCCCGCCTCCACGCCAAAGCCGTTGACGACGTTCAGCACGCCTTCGGGGATCAGGTCGCCGACCAGGTCCATCAGCACCATGATCGACATCGGCGTCTGCTCGGCGGGCTTGAGCACCACGCAATTGCCCGCCGCCAGCGCCGGGGCCAGCTTCCACGCCGCCATCAGGATCGGGAAGTTCCAGGGGATGATCTGGCCGACGACGCCCAGCGGCTCGTGGAAATGATAGGCGACCGTGTCATGGTCGATCTCCGCGATGGACCCTTCCTGCGACCGGACGCAGGCCGCGAAATAGCGGAAATGGTCGATGGCGAGCGGAATGTCGGCGGCGGTCGTCTCGCGGATCGGCTTGCCGTTGTCGATGGTCTCCGCCATGGCGAGCAGGTCCAGATTATCCTCCATCCGCTGGGCGATGCGGTTGAGGATATTGGCCCGCTCCGTCGCGGAACGATGGCCCCAGCCTTCCTTCGCCCTGTGCGCGGCGTCCAGCGCCAGCTCGATGTCCTCGGCGGTCGATCGCGCCACCTTGCACACGCTCTGCCCCGTCACGGGCGACAGATTGTCGAAATATTCGCCCCGGACCGGCGCCACCCACTGGCCGCCGATGAAATTCTCGTATTTCTCGCGGATCAGCGTTTTTCCCGCGAACCGCGCCATTGCCTGCTGTAACATCATCCTCTCCCGGACTCGTCTGAAGGTTGAGGGACAGGATGAACCTTTCGGACGAAGGAACAATTAGACCTTGGGTCGGCCGATCCGCCCAGGGGATCGGCGCCCCCCCTTGAAAAGCGGCGCGGCGATCCCGATCAATGGCATGATCATCATCATGTCATGGCCCGGTCCGGCGGCGCGGACGACAGCAGAAGGAAGCCAGAATGACCACGGAAATCATCCTCGCCCATCCCGTGCGCACCCCGATCGGCAGCTATAACGGCGCGCTGAAGGACGTGCCCGCCGCCGAACTGGGCGCCGTCGCCATCCGCGAAACCGTGCGCCGCGCCGGCCTCCCGGCGGAGGTCGTGGGGGCCGTCACCATGGGCAATGTGATCCAGGCGGGCAACGGCATGAACCCGGCGCGCCAGGCGGCGATCCATGCCGGGCTGCCCGTCTCGGTCCCGGCCCTCACCGTCAACCGGGTCTGCGGATCGGGCGCGCAGGCCATCGTGAGCGCCGCGCAGGAGGTGCAGCTTGGCCTGCACGACGTCGCCGTCGCCGGCGGCATGGAGAATATGGACCGCGCCCCTTATCTGATGACCGGCGGCCGCTGGGGCTATCGCATGGGGGACGCGGCGATCATCGATTCCATGCTGCGCGACGGGTTGAACGACGCCTTTTCCGGCCGGCATTCGGGCTGGCATACGGAGGATCTGGTCACCCGCTCCCAGATCTCGCGGGATGCGCAGGACCGCTGGGCCGAACGGTCGCAGAGCCGCTTCGCGCAGGCTCAGGCGGAAGGGCGCTTCGACGCGGAGATCGCCCCCGTCATCGTGCAGGGCCGCAAGGGCGAGACCAGCTTCGCCCGCGACGAGGCGCCCCGCGCCGACACGACGCTGGAGGGCCTCGCCCGGCTGAAGCCCGCCTTCCGCCCGGACGGCACGATCACCGCCGGCAATGCCCCCGGCCTCAACAGCGGCGCGTCCGCCATGCTGGTCGCCAGCCGCGCCTGGGCGGAGGCGAACGGGGTCGAACCCGCCGCGCGGATCGTCGCCCATGCGGTCGCGGCGATGGAGCCGGGCCTGTTCGGCCTGGCGCCCGTCCCCGCCGTGGTCAAGGCGGTCGAACGGGCGGGCTGGACGCTGCCGGACGTGGAGCGGTTCGAGATCAACGAGGCGTTCGCCGCCGTGCCGCTGGCGATCATCCAGGAACTTGGCCTGCCGGAGGACATCGTCAATGTGGAGGGCGGCGCCATCGCCCATGGCCACGCCATCGGCGCCACCGGCGCGGTGCTGACCACGCGGCTGCTGCATTCGATGAAGCGCGACGGCGTTCGCCGGGGCATCGTCACGCTGTGCATCGGCGGCGGACAGGGCATAGCGCTCGCGCTGGAAACGCTGTAATGGCCGCGCGGCTGCAGGGGCGGGGCATGAGCGGCCTCGACATGATCAGCGCGGTGGCGCGGGGCGACCTGCCCTATCCTCCCATGGCCGAGACGATACCGTTCCGGCTTCTTCCGCCGGAGATCGGCCGCATCGAACTGATGGCGACGCCGGAGGAGCGCTTCCTCAATCCCGGCGGCATCGTCCATGGCGGCTGGGTGATGACGGTTCTCGATTCCGCCATGGGCCTGGCGGCAGTGACCATGCTGGAGGAGGGCGGCTTCGCCCCGACCCATGAAACCAGCGTCAAGTTCCTGAAGCCGATCCACGCCGACATCGGCCCCCTGCGGGTGATCGGCACCGTGATCTCGCGGGGCCGCTCCCTCATCGCCATGGAGGGGCGGATCATCGGTCCGGGCGAGCGCATCTTCGCGCACGGCACGTCCACCTGCGTCGTGCCGCGCTGAACGCGGGGGCGGCGCGGGCGGCCGGCTCCGCCTTCCGGTTCAGGCGGCCGCCTCGGCCCTTTCGGCCGGCTTCGCCCCGGCCCGGCTCGCGGAGCGGCTGCGCAGGGGGATGCGGGTGTCCACGTCCGCGACGCCAAGCCGCTCCTTCACGGATTTCCGCGCCTTCTGGAGGATCTTCTCCGCCGCCTTGGGATCGGTCGTCATCCGCGCCATGACCAGCGCGCCCAGCGCTTCGGAGAAGGCCGCGTTCGCCGCCTCCGCCGGATCGCCGATCCCCGCCCGCTCCAGCAGCCGGGTCAGTCCGTCGACCAGCCCGCGCATGCCCCTGCTCAGCCGCCCCCGGCCATCTTCGGACAGGTGCCCCAGTTCGCTGCTGAGCGAAGGGATGGGGCAGCCCGTCTCGGGATGGCCGCGATGGGCCATGGACAGGTAGCCGTCGAAGAATTTGGCGATCGCCGCGCGCGGGTCGCCGACATCCAGCAGGCCCAGAAACTCCTCATAGCGTTCATGGAACATATGCTCGACCGCATGGGCGACCAGATCGTCCTTGGACGCGAAATGGGCATAGAAGCCGCCGACCGTCAGCCCGGCCGCCGACATCACATTGGCGACCGCGACCCTGTCGATGCCCTGGCAACGGATCGCGCGCGAAGCCTCCTTCAGGATGCGCTCCCGCGTGCGCGCCTTATGTTCGCTGGGGTATCTCATGCATCGTTCCACAACTGACCGGATCGCAACCGCCTGCGGCAGGAACGGCACGGCACTGCCGGGGGGCTGCTTGCGACCAAGATAATATTATGCCCGTCAGGTTCAAGCATTTTGATCCGGAAGGGCGCGCCGATCCGGCCCCGATCCCGCCACGCGGGGGCGGCGGAACCCGGTCGGCGGGGGCCGCCATGCCGCCGCCCTTTTCATGGCCATGAAAATCCATTATATTCAATGCTGTAGCGAACGAATCCGCACCAACCATCTTGTGAACCCGCAACGGCGCCGGGGCAATCCGCCGTGCGGGAAGGAGGTTCAACACAGGCGGCACAGGGCCGCTCAACAACGGGGTCGTACCATGCGCATTTTCTCTTTCCGCCCGCTTGCGGGCGCGTTGTTCGCGTGCCTGCTCATTTTCTGCATGAGCGAATGGGGCCTGTCCCTCACCGCCGACACGGAAAAGATCTCCGCGCCCGCGGCGGAAGACCGGCCGGGCATCGCCCCCATCCTCGCCAGGGGCTTTTTCGGCCGGACGGACGGCCCGTCGCCGCGGATCGACTTCTCCCGCCCCTCGCCCAGCCCCTGGACCACGGCGCTCGGCAGCAGCAATCCCGCCGCCCTCTTTCCCACCGCCCCGGCCGCCGCGCCGACCGGCGGACCGGCCTGGGGCGCCGCCGGGAAGATGGCGACGGCCAGCACCATGGCATCCCTTTCCGCCACCACCCTTTCCGCCGCCGGGCAGGCCGCCGATTTCGCCAATTTCGACTTCGCCGGCGGCACCCGCTATCCCGAACTGGCGACGGCCTCGGTCGGCCCGGCCTTCTACCGCCCCGGATCGACCGTCGCCCATGTGCCGATCTCGCTCGACCGGCCGACGCCCAACACCGTCATCGCCCGCGTCATGACGGAGGATGGCCCCGGCCTGGTCCGGGGCGTCGCGGGCGTCAATTATCAGAGCATCTACAAATCGGTGATCTTCCGCCCCGGCGACCCGCTGACCAAGACGGTCTCCGTCCCGATCCTGCTCGGCGTGCCGCAGGCCGACTTCATCGTCCGCTTCGTCGAAGCCCCCTGGGGCGGCAGGATGGGCACCGACCGCGCCTTCGTCCAATGCGATTTCCAGCAGGAACCGACGGCGGAACAGGTGGCGGGCCGCGAACCGCGCATCTTCCAGCCCACGGGGACGCTCCAGTGGAAGATGAGCCGGGAGACGCTCAAATGGTCGGACGCCGGCCATGACAAGGCCTGGTCGACCAAGCTGCCCAACGGCCGTTCGCAACCGGGCAATCAGGAAACCGGCATCTATCTCGACGGCTGGGTCTATCGCGACTATGGCATAGAGGCGCCGCTCCGCTACACCGACGAGGGGCTGGTCATGCACACGCAGAAGCTGAGGCAGCCCATAGCCTGGGACGGCGTCCCCTATGATTATGGCGCGGTCGTGCTCAGCGGCCACAACACCCGCCCGGTCCAGATCGGCTACGGCCAATATGAATTCACCGCCAAAATGCCCAACCGGCGCGGTTCCTGGCCCGCCTTCTGGCTGATCTCCACCGCCGGATGGCCGCCGGAAATCGACATCTACGAAGGCTTCGGCTTCGAAAGCTGGTGGGATTTCGACCGCTACACCGCCAACACGCTGCACGGCGGCGCCAACATCACCCGCACCTTCCAGCAGGGCGTGTTCATGAACACGGACGAGATCTACGGCATAGGCGGCTTCACGACGGGCTTCCACAGCTTCGCCGTCGACATCCAGCCCGACTATATCACCTGGTTCATCGACGGGAAGGAAACCTATCAGGCGGTCAACCCCTTCGCGGGCTTCCGCTGGTACCCGATCATGAACGTCGCGGTGAAGACCACCAGCGACTATGCGGACGGCACCGGCGACATGATCGTCAAGGATGTGCGCATCTATTCCGACGGCGGCCAATAAGCCGCCCCATCCCATTCCTCCCCATGCTTGCATGGGGAGGGGGACCATGCGAAGCATGGTGGAGGGGAAGTGCGCAGGTCATGCCCCTTTCCCCTCCACCACCGCTTTCAGCGGCGGTCCCCCTCCCCATCTCTCGATAGGGAGGATGAGGAAGCCCCGTCCATCATCCCGGCAATATGGTCGCCGACAGCCCGCCGCTTACCCGGCAAAACGACTTTCGGGCGAAGCCTCCTGCGCCCTCCGCATCCCAACTCCCCTTCATTTGCCAATTTGAACAATTTATGCCAATACTGTCCCAAACATGCTTCAACTTTGCGCATGAGGGCTGGAATGAACGCAGTGGTTACCCAGATCGGCGATCTGGCGGAAGCCGGCGAAAAGATGGTCGAACGCCTGCGGCGCAAGGCTTTCCTGCCGGATAGCCGCAAGGAACTCAACATCCGCTTCGGCATAGCGGAGGCCGCGCAACTGCTCGGCTGCTCCACGAATCGCATTCGCATGGCGGAGGAGGACGGGCGTCTTCCCCCCGCCCCGCCGACCGAAAACGGCCGCCGCCCCGGCTACAAGGTCGAGGAACTGCTGAACATGCGGCAGGTGCTGGGCGCCTCGCCCGAACGCGCCCCGCTGGACATCCCCGCCATCATCGCGGTGCAGAATTTCAAGGGCGGCGTCGGCAAGTCGACCGTTACCACCCATCTCGCCCATTATTTCGCGGTGCAGGGCTATCGCGTCCTCGTCGTCGACTGCGACAGCCAGGCCACCACCACCACCCTGTTCGGCTTCAACCCCCATTTCAACATCCAGCGGGAAGAGACGCTCTACCCCTATCTTTCCATCGATCCGACCCAGGTCGACCTGCTCTACGCGGTCAAGCATACCGCCTGGCCCAATGTCGACCTCATCCCCTCCAATCTCGAACTGTTCGACGTGGAATATGAGCTGGCGGCGGCGGGCAGCGACGGCGGCTCCGTCCTCGCGGCGCGCTTCCGCAAGCTGAAGCAGGGCCTCATGGACCTCGCCCGCCATTATGACGTGGTGCTGCTCGACCCGCCCCCGGCGCTGGGCACGATCAGCCTCGCGGTGATGCAGGCGGCCAATGCGCTGCTGGTGCCGCTGGCCGCGACCACGCCGGATTTCTGCTCGACCGTCCAGTTCCTTTCGATGATGGACCAGGTGATCGGCCAGTTGCAGCAGGCGGGGATAGAGGTGGACTATCAGTTCGTCCGCCTGCTCTGCTCCAAATTCGACAGCAACGACCCCAGCCATTCGATGGTCCGCGCCATCATGGAGCAGAGCTTCGGCCCCGCCCTCCTCCCCATCCCGATCCTCGACAGCGCGGAGATCAGCCATGCGGCGCTGCGCATGATGACCGTCTATGAACTGGAAAAGCCGATCGGCACGCCGCGCACCCACAAGCGCTGCCGCGCCAATCTGGACGAGGCCATGGGCCAGATCGAGGCGCTGGTGCGTCAGGGCTGGGGCCGCGTCGCCCCGGCGCGGGAAGAGGACATCGTCAATGCGGCATGAATGGCTCTGTCCGCATGTTCCCTATATGTTCCCGTTGTCCGAAGTGATCGAGGGGGAATGTCATGGCGCGTAAGCAATCCGACTATCTGGCCGCCCTGCTCTCCGACGAGCCGGAAGCGGCGGCGCCCCCGGCCGTGGAGCGGGAAGATGCCCAAGCGCCGGCGCCGTCCCCCTCCCCTGCCCCCGCCCCACCCCGGCAGGACCGGGCGCGCGGCACCACTCTGCTCGGCCGCGAAACCGCCCTCGCCCGCCTCGCTTCGGGCGAGGTGCGGCAGGTCACGCAATTGCTGCTCGATCCGGCCAGGGTCCGCATCTGGACCGGCAATGCCCGCCATTACGCCCATCTCAATGAGGAAAATTGCCGCGAACTGATCGACTCGATCATCGCGGAGGGCGGGCAGAAGGTTCCCGCCGTGGTCCGCCGCATAGAAGGCGACCCGGACCATGATTATGAGGTCATTGCGGGCACCCGCCGTCACTGGTCGATCAGCTGGCTGCGCGCCAACAGCTATTCCGACATGATGTTCGTGGCGCAGGTCGCCCAGCTCGACGACGAGGCCGCCTTCCGCCTCGCCGACCTCGAAAACCGGGCGCGCAAGGACGTGTCGGACCTGGAACGGGCGCGCAACTATGCCGATGCGCTCAAGGCCCATTATGGCAGCCACCTGACGCGCATGGCCGAACGGCTGAAACTCTCCAAGGGCTGGCTCAGCAAGATGATCAAGGTCGCGGGCATCGAGGACGCGGTGATCGACGCCTTCGCCTCCCCCGCCGACGTGCAGTTGAAGCCCGCTTACGCGCTGGCCCAGTCGCTCGACGACCCGAAGGGCGCACCCGCCATCCGGGCCGAGGCGAGCCGCCTCGCCTCCGAACAGCGCGCCCTGCGGACGGCGGGGGCCGCGCCCATAGCGGCGGCGGACGTGCTGAAACGCCTGCTCGACGCCCCCCGCGCTGCCCGGTCCGCCCCCAGGGAGGAACCCTTCACCTGGACCACCCGCTATGGCCGCCCTGCGCTCACGGTGCAGTCGGTCAACCGCCAGGGCATCACCATCCGCCTCCACGCCGGGTCGGGCGCGGACATGGAAACCCTCGCCACGGCGCTGCGCGACACGCTCGAACATCTCGAACGGCAGGGCATGGGGCTGCAACGCTGATGACAGGGAGGGGGCGCAGCATGGGAAAGGAACGGCCGGCCCCGACCGCGCCATTCCCCCTGCCCCGCGTTTCCCCGGGGAAACGACACCCCTTCCCCCGCGCCGACGCACGAAAAACATCCCTCCCGTTTCCCCGGGGAAACACCCGCACCCCCTCGCCCCTGCACCCCCCACCAGGCCCCATCCCGGCCCATCCCGCCCGCCGATTCCAAACCCTCGCTCACTCGCCGAGACGTTCATGGAATAGCCCCCACGACGCCCCGCTCTCCTCCGCCGCAACACGTCCCAGGCTGCCGCTCATCTCCAGGATCCACCCATGACCCGCGCCGCCCGGACGCAGATCAACGACCAGTTCGAACTCTTCCTCCCCTATATCGCGGACATGCCGCTCCGCGACCAGCGCGAGATGATGGAACGCCCCTTCTTCAGCCTCGCCAAGACCAAGCGCGTCAAGCCGATCGACTACACCTCCCCCGACGGCAAGGCCTGGGTCCATGTCTCGGCCAATCCCGATTATGGCATGGCCACCATCTGGGACGCCGACATCCTCATCTATTGCGCCTCGGTGCTGGCCGACATGGCCCGCCGCGGCCTCAACGACGTGCCGCGCAAGCTGCACCTCATGCCCTATGACCTGCTGCGCGCCATCCACCGCCCGACCACCGGCCGCGCCTATGAACTGCTCGGCCAGTCGCTCGACCGGCTCGTCTCCACCACGATCAAGACCAATATCCGCGCTGAAAACCGCCGCGAAGCGACCTTCAGTTGGCTGGACGGCTGGACCCAGCTGGTCGACGAACGCACCGAACGCTCCCGCGGCATGACCATCGAACTCAGCAACTGGTTCTATGAAGGCGTGCTGATGCAGGGCGGCGTGCTCAGCATCGACCGCGCTTATTTCGACTTGACCGGCGGCCGCGAACGCTGGCTCTACAAGGTGGCGCGCAAACATGCCGGCGGGGCAGGGGAGGGGGGTTTCGCCATCTCCATGCCCACCCTGTTCGAAAAATCAGGGGCCGAGGGCGCCTATCGCCGCTTCAAGTTCGAGATCGCCAGGATCGCCGAACGCGATCCGCTGCCCGGCTATACGGTCGAGCTGGAACAGCCCGAAGGCAAGCGCGAACCCTCGCTCCGCATGCGCCGCCGACCCCAATCCGATCCGCTTCCCCTGACGACGACTTCACGGCGGGCGGCCGCGCCCCCGCAGTCGGCCGCCGCCGCTACCCACAACAACAGCGCAGTCCGCCACCCTCCGGCCGATGCCGACATGCTGGTCGACGCCGGCGGCATGATCCGCAGAACCCTGGCCGGCATGTCCGCCAAAGCCAGCGCCGGCGAGATCACCGACGCGACCATGGCGACCCTGCGCGCCGAATATCCCGGCTGGGACTATCAGACGCTCCATCAGGAATTCCGCGACTGGCTCGACGCCGATCCCGCACGCACGCCGGTCAACTATCAAAAGGCGTTCATCGGCTTCGTCCGCCGCTTCCATGAGAAGAACCGGCACCGTCTCTAGGCTGTATCGACATTCAGCCCTGACGGCCTGCAAATGGTTGAAGCGAGTCACGTGCCTCGCTTCAATCTCCGTGCTTCCGGTGCTCACCTACTTTGAGTAGGCTGCGCGCCGGGTCACGAAAAATCACCATTTTCGGCTCGCCATCTTCTGAATGTCGATACAGCCTAGAGCGCAGCCCGCTTAGATTGCGATTGCAGCGGATCACGCTCTGATTTCCCTTGTCTCCGCATTTTCCGATGCCGGACGAGAAAAATGTCTCATATCCGCCGCTCGATGTCAGACCCACCGTCCCTCTGCCTTGCCCCATGGCTAGAGCGTTCCCGAAGTGTCGGGTGGTACGGATATGGCGGACCCCGCTGTCGCGCACGACAGTTCAATGCACCCGACCCGCCGCCGAATTTGAACGTCCTTCCCGACACCCCCGCCCAATATGATTCAATCCGCCAAGCGCCACTCACCGCAAATGGCGAGCCTCGACATTCCGGGAACGGTCTTCGCCTCTTCAGGAACGCTTCCCCGACATTTCGGGAACGCCAGCGTCGACATTACAGGAACGGACAATCGACCTTATGGGAACGCGGCGCAAAGGCCGACTCGTGCGATTCCGGCGATTCGGGCCGAAACTCTCAGCCGCTAACTCTTTAACTTTCCTAGAAACCTTATAACAGCAGCACGATGTTTTCTGGAAAATGAAGCAGGATGGACAAAGGCTCCATTTCCTAACGCCCTCCCGTCAGCCTCTCCACCTGCGCAACCAGCTTCGTCGCGCCTTGGTGCGAAATGCCCAGCAAACGGGCGACCGCCATCTTGCCAAGCCCGGGATAGGCCAGTTCAAGCCGCATGAGCAGCGGGGCCTTGCTTCGTCGCGTCACTCGCAATTCCTTCGGCAACCGTGCCAGCTTCGCCTCCAGCCGGTCCAGTTCGATCAATCCCTGCCCGGCCTGCCGGGCGATCATGGCCGCAATCGCTTCCGCCAATGAACCAGCATCGTCCGGCAGGAAGCGCGGCAGCCCCACCAGCGAGGGCAAGCGGCGCAGGCTGAGGCCCGCCGCCAGCAGCGCGCCTGGAAGATGGCAGGCGAGCACCCAGCCCATATCGAACCGCCGCGGATCGATGCGCCATTGCCGCCCGTCCGCCGTCGTCACCAGATGACCCTCGGTAACGGGCGCGTCGAGACTCCCTCTGGCATCTATCAGCCGCTGCGCGATCCCCAGCAAGGTGCCGGCAGGGTAGGGGGCCTCCAGCAGCATCTGGGCCATCCGCCATGACGGGCCGAAGCGGACCAGATCCTCGGGTGCCCACAGTCCAGCCTCCTTCCTGTCATCGAGCAGCGTGCGGGAGATATTGAGGGTCGCCCGCGCGATCGGATCCCGATCGTCGCTTGCCGACAGGGCAAAATGGAAGAGGGCGGCGACGGAGAGCGGATCGTTGAGACCCTCGCTATGGCGCGGCGGCGGCGTCCGCCCGCAAATCCAGTTCTGAAGCTCCGTAACCGACACCGGCACCCCGGCAAAGCCTGACAGCATGGAGGCGCCCTTCAGCCTTGCCCTGGCCAGCCAGATGTCGGCCGCCGGGCTGTTGCAGAGCCGCCCGTCCAGCCGCCCCAGGACAAGCAGGGCATGATCCGGCGAGGCTGAAAAATCGTGCATTCCCCGGTCATAGCGCAAGATGGACTACAACCAAATAATATGGTTGGTTGTACATGCTGGGATGGCGGTGGATAGATGGCGCCTCCTGCTTGAGGCGACCCTTCAGGCCATAGCTATATGCCATAGCAAGGCGATGCCCGCCAGCATCATTCGACATCCTCTCGCGCGATGGGATGAAACGCGTTGCGCGACGACCGCGCTTATTTTGCAGGTGGCGTTGGCCTGCCGAGGGAAGAGGGAGTCCTTTACCACCTGGCAAAAGGGAACAGAACGGGAAATGCGCCTATTTCGCCCTCGGAGGCTCGTCAGGCGCCGCGGAGGGGTCCAGTATAGGTTGGCCCGTCAGCGGGGCGAATTTCTTTCCTGTGAGCTTCCCAGCCTGCCTGAATTTTGGGCAATGGCCGCTGGCGTAGCTTTGAACGCTGGATCGAGCGCCAGGGAAGATGAAGCCTGGCAATGGGAAAAAGCGCCAAGCGGCGGATAATTGCGAGACAGGATGGCATTGGCCTCAAGGCTGTGCATCACTGTCGAAGATCGGGTTGATATATTGAAGCCTAGGCAGCGTGGACAAATTCAAGACTTGCCGGACTGAGTGATTTGGGTGGATTGCGGACCTTCCCCTATTCGTCACCCCTCTCCCTATTCGTCACCCCGGACTTGATCCGGGGTCCCGCTGCCTTGGACGAGGCGCGGCACTCAGAAGGAAAGCGGGACCCCGGGTCAAGCCCGGGGTGACGGGAAACTAATGACCGCAATTGGCCATTTCACGACATTTTCGAATTTGTCCACGCTGCCTAGTCATGAAGCGGATCAGATTAAATTCTAAAAGCCGTAAATCTTCATCCATAAATGGTCCCGAAGATAGGCTGGCGAGCAGCGAAAAATCCGTCAGAGACGTATAACAAAACCCGTCACCCATCAGCACGCTGGGACAATGTCCTGAATGAGCCATTGATTTTCAATTGACGGTGAAGGGTTCTCGGAAAAACCGAAACATGCCGTCGCAAGTTCTCAGGAAGGCGATGGGTCAATCCCGACAAAGAAAATAGATTAGCTGAACAGTCCTTTTATCCTCCGGGATTTGCCTTGCTCCCGCCATCATTTTTTCGGCAACCGGATTCTTGCGGCATAATCCGAAAGATGAACCTGACCCGATTGGCGGGCCATGGCCGAATATCTATCCAATTGACATCAAGGAAAACGCCCGACCAACATTTGCGCTGGCCGGAGCGTGATCCCGATCGGCAACCGGACTGTCCGGCCCGGAAATGCGGCGTCAAAAGGCGGACGTGCTTTCATTCATCATGAAAGCACGTCCGCCAATCTGACGATCAGGCCTTTTCAGCTACCGTCGCCTTGCTGGATTTGGCGGCAGGCTTTTTCTTGGGAGCGGGCTTGGCGGGCGCCTTGGCAGCCGGGGCGGGCTTGTTGCCTGCCGCCGCCTTTTCGGCAGGCTTGGCGGCAGGAGCGGCGTCTTTCTTCGGCGCGGGTGCAGACGGCGTTGCTATGGAGAGGCGCTTGCGCGATGTGGCAGGCTTTGCGGCCGGCGCCTTTGCGGCGGACGCTTTGGCGACGGCCGGCTTGGCCTCCACGGGCTTTGCCGCGGGCGACTTCGCTTCCGCGGGCTTGGCTGCCGGGGCCTTGGTTGCCGCAGTCTTGGGAGCGGGCGTCTTCGCCACGGCCGGCTTGGCAGGCGCCGCCTTTGCGAGCGCTGCCTTGGGAGCAGCTGCGGGCTTCGCAGCCGCCGGCGCGGCGACAGCGGGAGCAGGAGCCGCTTCGGCCGGCTTCTTGACGCTCACCGGCTTTTTGCCCAGGCCGAGCTTCGTGGCGACTGCACGCCGCGCTTCCGAATAGTTGGGCGCGACCAGCGGATAGGATTTCGGCAGCCCATAGCGTTCGCGATATTCATTGGGGGTCAGGCCATGGCTGGCAAGGTGGCGCTTCAGCGTCTTGTACGGCCTGCCGTCAATCATGCTGAGAATATGCTCCGGCGAAGACAGGCTTTTGCGAACCGACACCGCCGGCGTATAAGTCGGCGCCGCCGCATCTTCGGGCTTTGCGGCAAGATCATCAGTCAAGGCCAGGCGGGTGGTCCGAATGAGATCGGCAAGACCTTCGCTCGCGACATTATTGTTGGAGACAAAGGCACTCACCAGCTGAACAGTGAGCGTCGTGATGTCAGGCTGGTTGTTTTCAGACATTGGCCCCGCTTCCCATCTTCGATTAATAGAGAGGACCTTTTGAGCGGTTTTGCGTGAAATGTAAATCCGAAACAACTTGACAGCCCGGTCGCATGCTGTCGAACAGGAACAAACAAGCGCATTTTGTTTCGGGATGGCACAGCTTTATCGTGCGCTTCCGTGCCATGTAGCAGACCATCTTCGTCCATGGTCCGTCAGTTACATTGCGCAAGCATCACGCTCCATACAGCAAAGCCGGAATATTGATCTATATTCGTGCCGTGCCTACCAGTGTTCGGCCAGCGCAAGGCAATATTTGTCCGCCGCGAAACCTGTTTCCGGTGGACCAAAAAAAAGGCCGGTCTTTCGACCGGCCCAATGAGTTAGGAGAGGATGCCTGAAAGGCACTCGCCAATTGGCGCGGCGGGCGTGCAATGGCAAATGCGAAACGCGGCGATGTGATTGCGTTTCACGCAATCCATCCGGCCGGTTTCATCCGGCAGCACAGCGGGAAGAACGGAAAAGGGCTTCCCGACATCCCGGCAGAACACTCCATAACGATCGGTCTAAACCGCGCAAAGATCGCGGACCTGCATCAGATGGGGAGGGGGAGGGCAGGCATCGATCCTGCCAATATGGCGCACCCCGCCCGTTCGGCTGGGGCGCGCCATTCGATCAAGGGAGGGGTGCCGTCCCGTTCATCCGGGCCGATCCTTCCGATCATGTGTCGGCGGAGATTGGGACGGCGGCCAGGTGCGGCCGCCGGGGCCATTTTCAGCCGTTCAACTGGTCCTTCACGGCCTTGGCCGGGGTGAAGGTCAGCTTCTTCGAAGCGGCGATCTGGATCACGGCGCCGGTCGAGGGGTTGCGGCCTTCGCGAGCAGGCTGGTCCTTGACCTTGAACTTGCCAAATCCGTTCAGCGACACTTCCTCGCCCTTTGCGGCAGCGCCGGCGATGGCGGAAAAGACGCCGTCGACATATTTGCGCGCATCGGCCTTGGTCAGGCCATGATCGGCGGCCAATGCTTCGGCGAGTTCAGTATTGTTCATGGTGATCTCCCTTTCGTGGACGGATGGTCTTAACCTGTCTCTTCGTGCTCAACCAGCCCCTTTGCGACCGGCGAACAGCGAAAATCGGCAGCAAAATCGCTTTATTGGCGCTTTGGGACGCCGAAATCATGCCCGACCGGGAGCCTTTGGGGGCATTTCCGCTCCGCCGCGACTCTGATCTCCCCGGCGCGGGGAGGCGTTCGGGCCGGCGCAAGGGCCGGGCGGGCGTCCGTTCCGCCAAAATGGTCGCAATTGTCGAGCGCCAGGCGATGCCGGCCTGGGCGGATCGGCCAAGGCGGGGCTTCGGCACTGCGCGGATATTTTACAAAGGCTTGCAGATATAACCGATCCGGTCCCGGTTGCAGATGAAGGTCGGGTCGTTTTGGCCCATCCTTCTGCGCAGCGGCCCATTGGCGGCCGGGATGGCGTGGGGCAGGTGGCGGCGGATCATGGCGGGGATGGGGTGGCGCAGGGGCGCGGCATGGGCTGTTGCAACGGGTCTGGGACTGATGCTGGCGGTCCCGGCGGCCGCGCAGGACGCAGCGCCCGGCCAGCAGAGCGCGGCCCCGATCATCGATCGCGACCGTACCGACCGCCTCGAGCCGCGGATCGCGCCGCCGCCCGTCGCCGCGCCGCGCCCTGCGCCGTCGGTCCAGGTCGCGCCTGCGGCCTCCTCCGCAGGCCAGACCTTGCTGACGCGGCTGCGCTATAGCGGAACGACGCTGCCCACGGGCCAGCTTGATGCCGCCGCCTCGCCCTATATCGGACGTCCGCTGACGGGCGAGACGCTCCAGGCCATCGCCAATGCGATCAGCGCGACCTATGCGCGGAGCGACATCGCCTTCTATTCCGTCTCCATCCCGCCCCAGGTGCCGAGCGGTGGCGTGCTGACCATCCGTCTGGTCGAGGGGCGGGTGACGGATTATCGCCTTGCGGGCATGTCGCCCAGCATGCCCGCCGGGCTGATCGCCGCGCATATGCGCCGGCTGATGCGGGACGCGCCGCTGCGCAAGAGCAGCCTGGAACGGACATTGGCGTTGTTGCGCGACATTCCGGGACAGACGGTCGATGCCCGCCTGCGGCAGTCGGGCGCGCCGGGCGACCTGCTGATCGACCTCATCGTCAAGCGCAAGCAGGTGCAGATCGGCCTGACGATCGACAATAGCGGGGTCAGCAATGTCGTGCAGGGCGTGCAGGCGCAGATGTCGGTCACGGTCAACGGCCTCGTCCGCGAAGGCGACAGCACGCGCATCGCCGGCTACCTGCCCTTCAATCCCGACCGCTATCAATATTATTCGCTCAGCCACGCCACCCCCATCGGCAGCAACGGCCTGACCCTGGCCGCGCAGGCCGCCCATGTCGAGACCCGTTCGCGCGACAGCAGGACGACGGGTGAGGCGACATTGGCCGGCCTGACGCTCAGCTATCCCGTGCTACGGTCGACAAAGTCCCAACTGTCCGTCACGGCGTCCCTCGACGGCATCGACAGCGACAATTATTTCCTCGACATCCGTTTCGGCGATTATCGGTCGCGGGCGCTGCGCCTGGGCGCTTCCTGGTCCCGCGCCGACGCCCGGGACGGCTATGCGATTTCCACGGTCGTCAGCCAGGGGATCGACGCCCTGGGCGCCAGGCCCTTTGCCGGCTTTTCCGAAACCGGCTTCACCAAGGTCAATGCCCAGGCCGTCGCGGTGAAGGGGATCAGCGGCAAGCTCAGCCTCAGGACGTCGATCAAGGGCCAATATTCGAAGGACGATCTTCCGGTGACGGAGCGCTTTCCGCTGGGCGGCCGGGGCGCCGGCATGGCCTTCCGCACCGGAACGTTGACGGCGGAACAGGCCGTTGCCGGCAGCGCGGAACTTTCGTGGTCGCTGCCGGCCCGATCGCCCTTGCTGAAGGCGAGCGCGCTGTTCGTCGCGCTTGACGGGGCGCTGGCGCATGGCACGGCGCGGCCCGCCTACCGCCTTGTGGCGCGGGACTACAGCCTTGCATCGGCCGGGGGCGGAGTGCGACTGGGCCTTGGCCCCAAATGGCGGGTCAGCGCTGAGGTGGCCGTGCCGGTCAAGCGGCCCGACCCGAGCCATAGCCGAAAGGCGCGATTCTTCTTCGGGGTAGGGCGGGCATTTTGATCCGTCCTTTTGCGGATACGCAAAAACAAAGAAGCGGGAAGCAAGACAATGAACAATGTGTGGGAGGTATGGCCCGCGGCCCTGACCGGGACGGAATGCGACGCCATCGTCAAGCGCGCGGCGCTTTATCAGCCGGAAAGCGCGACCGTCGGCTTCGCGCAGGCAGTGCGCAGCGATCATGCCTATCGATCGTCCACCATAAGCTGGCTGGATGTCCATCGCGACAAGGACATTGTCGACCGGCTGATGCAGTTCGTCCATTCTTCCAACCGCACCAATTTCGGGATCGACATCGCCGGCCCCTTTGAGTTGCAATATACCGAATATCACGGCCGCGCGCAGGGCAAATATGACTGGCATCAGGATGTGTGGCTGGAATCCTCCCGTCCCTTCGATCGCAAGCTGTCGGTCGTGGTGCAACTGTCCGACCCGGATGAATATGAGGGCGGCGCCTTCGAATTTTTCGGCCTTCAGCAACCGGGCGTGAATTTCGCGTCGCGGGGCAGCATGCTGATCTTCCCCTCCTTCCTCCAGCATCGCGTACTGCCGGTGACCAAGGGCGTCCGCCGCAGCCTGGTGAGCTGGATCGAAGGGCCCAGATGGCGGTGAGCCGCACCTGACGGCACGATCCTCCATCCTCACCCTTGGCAAGGAACCGCGCCGATGGGGCGCGGGCAGGATGGATGCGTGCCGATCGCAGCGGCGACCGATGCCTTCGATCGCGAAAATGAGCCATATCGGAAGAATCCCGCCAAGGGCGACTTGCGCGGCCCTGGCCCGGCTTTGCGGACAAGCAAGTGTCGGGAAGCCAGGTAAAGCCGGTTGTTACCGGGATTGCCTTATCTCTTGCGCGACTTTGCGCGGGCCGCGACATGCTTTTGCGTGTCGAATTATGACGAAGATGGGTGAAGTAAACCGTTCTGACCAGACTGGTTTCTTCTTGACGCGGCGATAAGCACTGCCCGGCTTAACGTGCTCCCGTTGCGATCTGCTCGCAGGAAAACAGGGAGTCTTGCAATGCCACTTCATGGATCGGTCCAGTCGGGACGGCGCTATCTGCTGTGCGCCACGGCGATACCTCTTCTTTTGCTCAGCGCCTGCGCCGACGGCGTGGGTTTCGACATAGGGGCAGGCGGCGGCCAGTCTCCTTCCGGTCCCAGCGGCCCGACAGGTCCGACAAGTCCCACTGGCCCGACCAGCCCGACCGGACCGTCCGGTCCCACTGGCCCAAGCGGCCCCACGGGTCCGGGTGGCCCGGCCGGTTCCACCAGCCCCACTGGCCCAGCGGGTCCGACCGGCCCCTCCGGTCCTACGGGTCCAAGCGGCCCGACCGGCCCAGGCGGTCCCACCGGACCCGCTGGCCCGACAGGCCCCGGCGGACCCACCGGCCCGGGCGGTCCGACTGGTCCCACCGGCCCGGCCGGCCCCACCAGCGGCGGATCGATCATCGGGGCGTCCATCGGCAATCAGCCGCTGGTCGGACCCACGGGGCCCGGATCGCTGATTGGCGTCAACGTCCTGCCGGGCGACACACCGGCGACCGGCAGCGTGGCCACCGTCGATCTGCTGACGGGCGACGGCACCGTCGCGCAGGTCGCCCTGCCGACCACGCCCCAGGGCGTGCAGCAGGGGCTGGCGCCGGTGGGCACGCTCGCCGGCAGCCTGCTCGGCGCCCCGGCCGGGGAGGCCGTGACCCAGCTTACCGACGGTCTCTCCCCCGCGGTGGCGGCCGTCACCTCGACGGTCGGCCAGCTCGCCGCGCCGCTGCTGGACACGGTCAACGGAGCGCTCTCGCCCGTCACGGATCCGCTGGTGGGCGGCAATGGCGTCCTCGCCCCCGTGACGGGGCTGGTCGAAAATGCGGTGGGCGGCCTGACCGGCGCCTTGGGCGGCATAGGGGGCGATCCTTCCGCCGCTTTGGGCGGGCCGCTGATCGGCGCGAATGTCGGCGGCAATGTCCTGACCGGCGCCTCGACTTCGGGCACGCTGGTCGGGGTCAATCTGCTGTCGTCGGATGGCGGCGCGGTTGCCGGACAGTTGGCGACGGTCGATGTCCTGACGCAGGGCAATCTGGTCGACGTCACCGTGCCGACGACCGCCGCCGGCGTGGAGGCGGGATTGCAGCCGGTAGGCAATCTGGCCGGCGGCCTGCTGGGACCGCAGGCCGAAACGACTGTCAACCAGGTGGTCAGCGCCGTCGCCCCTGTGGTGGCGACCGTCACCAGCACGGTCGACAGCGTGGCCGCGCCCCTGCTCGACACCGTCAACAGCCTCGCCCCCACGCTGCCGGGAGGAGAGAGCGGTTCCCCGCTCGCGCCCGTGACTGGCCTGGTCGACGGCTTGCTGGGAGGAGGGGAGGGGGCCACCGGCAATGTCCTGGCCCCCGTGACCGGCCTGTTGAACGGCGGGCTGGCCCCGGCGACCGGATCGGGTTCCGCCACGGCTCCTGTGACCGGCCTGCTGGGCGGGCTGCTGGGGGGCGGCAACTGACGCGGCGTGGCGGTCCGCCATGGTCCTCATGCATGACGGGCCGCCTGCCACGATGCTCTCCCCCATATAGCCCCCGGGGGTAGGGCGGGGGCGAGGAGGCAGTGGGCGCACTGCCTCCTCAAACCGATCCCCAACGCCGGCCGCTGGCCTTTGCGTTCACGCAAAAATCTTCATCATAAGGGGAATATCATCTTGCCGAACCGCCTTTTTCCGATCCGCCGCCTGATTGAGGGCGCAGCGGCCTTGCTGCTCCTCAATGCCCAGCCCGCCATGGCCGGTCCCTACGCGCCCTATGCCGTGACGCCGGGCGAAACCGTGGTGGGAACGATGCTGGACGCGGCGGGGCGCGCGCCCGACGTAGACCGCGCGGCCATGCTCGCGTCGATCGACGCCCTGCCGACGGCCGCGGCGCGGGCCGATGCGCTGGGCCAGCTCTCGCCGCGCAGCTATTCCCTGCTGCCCCGCCTGTCGATCCAGTCGATGGACGCCGCCGACCGGGAGATTCGCTCCTGGCTGGCCGAGCGGCGCAGCATCGCCATCGATGCGCCGGCCGATGTTCCGGCCAGCGGCGACCGCACCATCACCATGATGCTGAGCGGAGGAATAAAGCAGGCGAGCTATAAGGCCCGCGTCGACCGCCCTGAAGCGGAGTCCGACAGCCGGTCGCTGCGCTTCGCCATGGATGTGAAGCCCGTGCCAGGCCTGATCGTCGGCGCGACCCTGGGCAT
This sequence comes from Sphingobium sp. HDIP04, assembly GCF_000445085.1. NCBI lineage: Bacteria > Pseudomonadati > Pseudomonadota > Alphaproteobacteria > Sphingomonadales > Sphingobiaceae > Sphingobium > Sphingobium sp. HDIP04. The sequence continues at coordinate 20,638 of NZ_ATDO01000024.1, forward strand.
CGACGGCATCGACGCCCGGCTCGACCCGGCGCGGCGCCCTCGCATCAGCCAGTTCAACAGCCAGATCGGCTCCTATGCCAGCTATGGTGACGGCCGCTTCTATGTCGACGCGACGGCGGCCTATACGCTCTCCGAATATAAGCTGCGGCGCCAAATCGGCTGGGCGGGCTTCGCCGGGCGGATGGTGGCGCCCGTCGACGGCGAGGGTTGGGCCGCCTCCGGCGAGGCGGGCGCGATGCTGCGCGCAGGCCCGGTTCGGATGCAGCCCTTCGCCGGCCTGCATTATCGCTATGCCGACGTCAGCGGCTTTGTCGAAAATGGCGGACCCGCCGCGCTGGAGGTCGCCGCCTTCCGCACCAAGTCGCTTCGCGGCGCGTTGGGCGCGCGCCTGTCCGCCAATGTGGCGCAAGGCGGCTGGACCCTTCGCCCGTCGGTCGAGGCGCAATGGCAGCGCGAGTTGCGCAGCCGCCCCGACAGCCGGATCGAAGCGCGCTTCGCCACCCGCGACTTGCCCATCTTTACGCTGCGTCCCACCCGGCTGGCGCGTGACGCGGGCCTGGTGAATGCCGGGATCAGCGCGACTTGGAACAACCGCACCACGTTCCGCCTGGGCTATGCGGGCGAGTTCAGTTCCGACCGCCATGTTCATGCGGCGGCGCTCACGGTCGGACGGCGTTTCTAGGCAAAAGGGATTGCTCCGAAACGAACCGGATTTCGCGCCGCAATCATACTTGTCCCGCTATTGCGTGAGCCTGCTCACGCAAAGGAAGTGATCCATGGCCCGCTTCATCCGCGACATATTGGCGACCCTTTCCCATGAACCCGCCGCCGGCAAAGGCCCGGTCGATCAGGAGGAGCTGAGCCGCCTCGACCAGCGGCTCGCGCCTTTCGCGGACAAGGGGCCGGGATCGCGCGGCACGATTTCGATCCAGCCGGACGAATGTTCGGTCTGGGACGGCAATCCGCGCGACCAGCCGGGTTTGACGGCGGACGGCTGCCGGTCGCTGATCGATTCCATCGCCAGCGAAGGCGGGAACCGCATCCCCGTCCTCGTGCGCCTCAATCCGCCGGGTTCGGACCGGCCCTACCAGCTTCTGGTCGGCAGCCGCCGCCGTTTCGCTGTGGACTGGCTCAACCATAATGGGCGGCCGGAAATGCGGCTGGCGGCCCTGGTCGTCGACCTGTCGGACGAGGAAGCCTTCCGCCTGGCGGACATCGAAAATCGCGAGCGGGCGGACATCAGCGAACTGGACCGGGCGCGCAGCTATCAGCATGCGGTCGAGCGTTTCTATGGCGGGGTGCAATCGCGCATGGCCGAGGCGCTCACCCTTTCCAACAGCCAGCTAAGCCGCCTGCTCGCCCTGGCGCAATTGCCTGAGGAGGTGGTGGACGCCTTTGCCACGCGGGACGAGTTGCGCGTGCGCTATTCCGAAATCCTGACGCCGCTGCTGCGCCGTCCGGACCAGCGGGCGCGCATCATTGCCGAAGCGCGATCCATCGGGGAACAGCAACAAGAGCTGGCGAGGGAGGGCGGCCGCATGCTTTCGCCCGCGACGGTGCTGGCCCGGCTGCGGGAGGCCGCCATGCCGCAGCCTGTTGAGGAAGGGCGCGACATGGCGATCATCGCGGGCGGGGCGCGTATCGGCCGCGCCAGGCCCGGTCGGAGCGGCGGCCTGACCATCGACCTCAACATATCGGAGGATGCCGATCTGGACGAACTGCTGGCGCGGCTGCGCGAAACCATCGTCGCGGCCCGCGCCGCGCCGGTCATGCCATAGGACCGCGATCGCTTCCGGAGCCTCAACAGGCGACTTTGCGTATACGCAAAAAGCCCGCGACCACTGATGCCAGCGCCCCTATGAAGGCCCGGCGGCCTCCTTTCGCCCATAAGTGGCGGCCAGATAGGCGGCGATCCGTTCGGCATCGGCAGGCTCGATCGGCGCGCCATAGACCTTGATCATCTTGCCGACGCTATCCTGCCAGAATTGCGTCCCCTTGCCGCGTGGCTGAGTGGTGACATAGTCCAGCGAATGGCAGGCGGAGCAGATCGCCGTCGTCAGTTCCGCGCCATCGCCGGGCGGCAGGACAATGGGTCGTTCGTCGGGCAGGCGATAGCCCGCGGCAGCCGCGCCGCTCGCGGCGAGAAGGGCGATGGGCAGCAGCGCTTTCACAGGGCGACGACCTCCACGGCTTCGACGACATTGCGCATATAGCCGGCGGGCTGCCAGAGTGGGTCGAGCGGCTGGACCTCTCCCGACCGGCCCGTCGCGCGGACGAGGATGCGGTGGCGGCCGGGCGCCAGGCTCTGCGCCGACCGCCATGCCCGGAAGCTGTAGCGGCCCAGATCCTCGCCAAGTTCAGCCTGCCGCCAGCTTGCGCCCCCGTCGGTGGAGATGTCGACCCGCGCAATCCCCGATCCGCCGTCGAACGCGATGCCGGACAGGACTGTCAGCTTGCCCGCGGCCACCTGCGCCCCGGACATATGGCTGGTGAGGAAGGACCGGATGTTGAGCCGGCCGATGGGCCGCGTCCTGTTCGGCTTGCCGCCGGGCGCGACGCAGGCGCAATCATTGTCGGGAATGCGATAGGCGGTCTTCATCCAATAGCCGTCATAGGCCGCGTCCACGACGTTGATCTCATGCAGATGCTTGATCCAATAGGTGCCGTAATGGCCGGGCACGACCAGACGCAACGGATAGCCGTTGAGAAAGGGCAGGTCCGCCCCGTTCATCGCCCAGGCGACCATCACCTCGCCGTCGCGGGCATGGTCGACGTCCAGCGCCTTGACGAAGTCGGGAATGCCGTCGGCCTGGGGATTGTCGAGTCCGTTGAACGTGACCTGCCGCGCCCCGGCGCGCACCCCCGCGCGGTCCAGCAGCGCGCGAAGCGGAACGCCGCGCCAGCGGGCATTGCCCATCGCGCCATTGCCCAGTTGCCCGCCCCCGACACGCGGCTCGAAAAAGCCGCGCCCATTGCCGGAACATTGGTTGACCGCGACGATCTCCTGCACGGGAAAGTCGCGCTTCAGTTCCGCGAGCGAAAGGGACAGCGGCCGCTCGACATGACCGCCCAGCGCCAGCCGGAACCGCCGCGCATCGATGTCGAGCGGCAAATCCGAAAGATGATAGCGCACGAAGAAGGCGTCATTGGGCGTGATCGGCCCGTCGAACAGGGCCAGCGGCGTTTCAAGCTGCGGCGGGCGGGTGGTGAGACCGATGAGCGCTCGCTTCTGCGGATAGCGGACCAGGGGCCGCTCGCCATTGTCGAAGGGCAGGGCGGCGTAGCCGCCACGGGTCCGCGCCCAGCCGGATACCGGCAACAGCGCCCCCGCCATGGCGGCGATAAGGCCGCGCCGATCCACCCCATTCATGGTCCGTCCGTCCGCCATGGCTGTCCTGCCTGCACCTTCCTGCACTCTGATGATCGGAATGGATGCGGCCGGTTGTCCGGTGCGCAGTCTGGCTGCCCCGGCCATGCCGGTGGGAATGCCGATCCGCTGTGGGTATGACGTGGCGGCTGGCCAGTCAATCCGGCGGGTGCGGCGCTGCCCCGGCGGAAACCAAATCGGCGATGAGGAGAGCCGGCCTAGCTGAAAAACGACCTTGAATGGATGCTTTCCCGCCCTTAATTTGGCGCCTGGCGGTCACCGCCGGAAGGAAGAGAGGATTGGAAGAAAGGAGGCAAGCCCATGTCTCTCTCCCATTTTCAAGGCCCCTTCGAAGTGGCCCATCATCCCCAGTTGGAACCTGAGGTGAAGCGCGCCATCCTTGCATCCTGGGCTTCGGACGCCAATGCCGTGGAGGGCAATCCCGCCGTCAGGCGCCCGCCCCGCCACAAGCGGCCGATCCCCATCGACGAGATACTGGACGCGCTGCGCAAAGTGGATCGGAACGCCAGCTGAATTTGACCTGTTCCTGCGCGCGCAGGAACAGGTTGCGCTTCGATGACGTTCCGTCGCGGGAAACACTTTGCCTCGGCGCGAGGCAGCATCGCCCCTCCGCCCGGAGAAAATCCGTTCAGGCGGTCATTTCGTCCAGCCGGTTGATGAGCCGCAGGAAGGCCACTTCGCTTTCGTCATGCGGCGTGCCGTCCGCATCGAAAATATCGTGGAACCATTTTTCCTTCAGCCCCTCCAGATTGGGGTTTTCCCATTTGTCCCATGGCAGGTGGGTCTGCGTCTTCCCCTTCACCAGGCCCCAGCAGAAGGTGCCGACCTGCTCCTCCTTCGCGATGGGCAGGATCGCCTGGAAGGTGCTGCCCGCCGGGCGCGCCATATATTCGGTGCAGAGCAGCGGACGGCCCATGGTCTTCAGCCATTTGACGCGCTGGGCGAAATCCTCCGCAATGCCGTAATTGTGGAAGGAGATGACGTCGGAATGCGACGTCTGCGCCTGCTGGATCGGACTGAGCAGGTCGGGCGCCGACCAGTCGCCCAGCCAGATGCCGCTGGTCAGCGGCTGCATCGGCTGCATGGCCCGCGCCCAGCCGAACGCCTCGACCAGCAGCGGCACGACCAGATCGGCCTTCGCCTTGAGCGCCGCCGGGTCGCACAGCGCGACCTCCGGCCCATTGTCGGGCTCGTTCCAGATGTCCCAGGCCAGCACGCGCCGGTCCTGTCCGAAGCGGCCGACCACGCCCCGCACATAATCCTCCAGCCGCGCATGCTCGTCCGGATTCCGGAGCACGGCGACGCCTGGAGACTGGACCCAGCCGCTGTTGTGAACCCCCTCGCGCGGCTGGGGCTGTGGCCCCAGCGCCGGTTCGGGATGCCAGCAGGAATCGAACAGCACCAGCATGGTGCGGATGCCATGACGGTCCGCCACCGCGAGGAAGGCATCAATGCGCGCCAGGAAGGCCGCGGCGTCGTCCAGCCACAGCAGGTCGTGCAGATAGACCCTGACGCTGTTCATCCCCACCGAGGCCGCCAGTTCCAGCTCGCGGTCGATGGTGGCAAGGTCGAAGCTGCCCGCCTGCCACATTTCCAGTTGATTGATGGCGTTGGAGGGCGTGAAATTGCACCCGACCAGCCATGGTTGCCGCGCGAACCAGCGATGCGCCGCTTCCGGCGTCCAACGATTGCCCATATGCCCGCTCAAGACCCGCTTCTATTGCCGCCCTGAAGGCGGCCATTAACATCGCTCAGCTATAGGGCAAGAAGATTAATATGATCTGAGTAAGGGGAAATTTCGATCTTTTGAGAAGATGTTATAGCGCTTCTTCATTACACTTACGTTATATTACGCCAAACCGCCCTTTGGTTATGAAGTCGAAATAAATACCACGGCGAAACGAGCATAATCGCCAGGCCGGATATGGTCTTATGCCGCCTGCCGGATCATCTCCCCTGGCAGATGCGCCGCGAAATGATCGATGGCCATGGCAAGCGAATGCAGCGGCGCCCCCCGGCGGCTTGCCAGCGCGGCATTGGCGGGCCGCTCCGCCGTCCAGCCCAGCGTCCGGTGGGGAACGCCCCGGATGCGCGAGGGGTCGCAGCCGCAGCTCATCGCGATCCGGCGCGCGAAATCGGCCCAGGACAGCGCCTCGCCATTGGTCAGGTGCCATGGCCCGGCCTCGCCGTCGATCAGCAGGTCCAGCGACGTCGCGACCAGATGCGGCACATAGGTGGGCGTCACGATCAGGTCCTCTGCCGCCAATATGGTCTCCCCGCGGCTCAGCGACCGCACCACGGCGACCGCGAAATTATGATCGTCATGGGGCGAGAAGAAGGCGGCGGTGCGGATGATCAGGTGGCGACCGGACGGGTGAGGGGCGCCCAGCGCGGCGATCCCTTCTTCCATCTCCGCCTTGCTGAGGCCATAGCAGTTGCGCGGCGCGACCGGATCGTCCTCGACATAGGGCGCGCCCTTCTGCCCGTCGAAGACGAGATCGCTGGAGAAGGAAAGCGACGCGACGCCGCGATCCCCGCACGCCTTCGCCAGCGCCACGGCTCCCCGCGCATTGGCGGTCAGGCAGGCGTCCCGCGCCGCTTCCGCCTCGTCCACCCGGACCCAGCCGGCGGCGTTGACGACCGCCCAGGGCGCGATGCGGTCGAGCGCGGCGGCGACCGTCTCCGGCGCCGTCAGGTCCAGTTCCGCCCGCGATGTCAGGATGAAGGGAATGTTCCGCAGCGCGCAGGCCCGCGCCATCGCCCGGCCCAACGTTCCCGTCGCGCCGCATATCAGCAGCGGGCGGACCGAAGAGAGATGGTCCGAACAACGACGGGCCGCAGAGTTATGCGAACGCCCGGCCAGATGCGCCTTCATCGATGCGGGGCGGGCCACGCCCGGATGGACGATCCGCACGGCGCGCTGCCACCAGCCCGCGCCATCCGCCAGCATCGGGCGCTCACCCCCGCGGGCCAGCGCCTGCGCCAGCGGCAGCAGGGCCGTGGCGCGCGGCGTTCCGTTGCTGACATCCCACAGGCCCGGCTCATAATGGCCCGGCTGCGTCAGCAGGTTGTTCCACCCCGAACTGCCCAGCAACGACCAGAGGGTGACGGCCTCGACCTTTATCCCCTCGGCGCACAATCGGCTCGCGACGTCCCAGGCCTGCGCGATCCAGCGCAACTGCTCCTCCCGCGTGCAGCCATTATGGACCTCGGTGACGGCCAGCGGCCGCCCATAACGCGCCCATGCCTCGCGCAGCGCACCCTCCAGCCCCTGGGGCGGCGGCTCCAGCACGCGGATGGCCTCCACATCGGCATAGAGCTGCGTGTCGCTGCCGCCATGGCTATGCGCGGGATAGCGGTGGAGCCGGTGGTCGAGGAAGCGGTCGCTCGTCAGATAATGGTTGATGCCGATGATGTCCGGCGGACAGGGATCGTCGGCGATGGCGCGCAGCCTGTCCTGAAAGCCGAAGCCCGAAAGGCGCTCCCACAGCGGATGCTCGCGCGTCATCATGCCGCAGAGCAGATCCCAACTCGCCCAGCGGCGCAGATTGTCGAACCCCGCCTGTTCGCGAAGGGAGGCGGTGGCGTAGCTGCGGCCCAGATCGTCGGTCTGGATCAGCCGCGCGGCGGGATTGACCCGCCGGATCGCCCGCATCGACAGGCGAACGGCGTCGATCTGGTTCAGCAGCGCCAGCCAGAAGGACGGTTCGGACCGATGATGCGGATACCAATGGCCGTACAGGGCGGAAAAGCGGGCGGTGGTCAGCGGCTCGTTGACCGGCGTCCAGTCGGCGATCCACGGATAGCGCTCCGCCGCCGCCCCTGCATGACGCGCCAGCCCGGCTGCGAAACCCTCTTCCAGCAGGCCGCTATAGGCCGGGCCGCTGCCATGATGGACCAGCCCGGCGATGACGCGGATGTCAAGGTCGCGCAGCCGCCCCAGCCGTTCGTCGGTCCATTGCCAGTCGCGCTCGTCCGGATGGCGCGGGCTGACCCTCTCCCACAGGACGGGATAGCGGATCGCCCGGATGCCCAGCGTCGCCAGCCGGTCCAGGTCTTCCGCCCGGTCCTGATGCCCGGTCGCCCGGACCTGGTCCTGGTAACGGTCGTGGACGCGGTTCACGGTGCATTCCAGACCACCCCATAGCTGCGGCTGCATGGTCATTCCGGTCCTCCGTTGCAATGGCGGGCGCGATGATCGGTCGATTATTTGGCTCGTTGAACTTCGATCAAGTGAAAAGCGGAGAATTGCGACATCCCAGCAACCTGGATCAATAGAGGACAAGGAACGGACCGTTCGCCGTCGTGGTTTGACCAATGTTCACACCGCAGAAAGGTTGCGTAATATGGTCCAGACCCAGTCTTCCCCTTGGCATGAATCTGGATCAATTCCGTCGAACGGCGCGCATACCATTCTCTGCTTCAGTCATTTGCGGTGGAAATTCGTCTTTCAGCGTCCCCAGCATCTGATGAGTCGCTTCGCCGCCCAATCCCGCGTCCTCTTCTGGGAAGAACCCTGCCTTGTCGAAGGCCTGCCGGAGCCGGACCTGCATATCGACGTCTGCGCCACCAGCGGTGTCATCGTCATAACGCCGCACCTGCCGGCCGACGGGGCGCGGGAAGAGGATGGCGAGAATTCGAAGCGCCTGCTCGACCTGTTCCTGACGGGCGAATCCGGCCCGTTCGTGCGCTGGTACTACACCCCCATGATGCTGCCCTTTTCGGAACATGTCATGGCTGACTGCATCGTCTACGACTGCATGGACGAGCTGGCCAATTTCAAGGGCGCGCCGCCCGAACTGCTGCCGCTGGAACAGCGCCTGCTGTCCCAGGCCGACCTGGTGTTCACCGGCGGCTACAGCCTTTATGAGGCGAAGAAGGACCGGCATGGCCATGTCTATCCCTTTCCCTCCAGCGTCGATGCCGCGCATTTCGCCCAGGCCCGCTCTGCTCCGATCCGGCGTCCGGATGACGCCCGCCCGCGCCTGGGCTTCTACGGCGTCGTCGACGAGAGGATGGATGTCGAACTGCTGGCGGCGCTGGCCGATGCGCGCCCCGGCTGGGATCTGGAGATCGTCGGCCCGGTCGTGAAGATCGGCGAGGCGGACCTGCCGCGCCGGCCCAATCTCCATTTCCTGGGCGGCCGTTCCTATGACGACCTGCCCGGCTGCGTCGCGGACTGGGACGTGGCGCTGATGCCGTTCGCCATCAACGACGCGACGCGCTTCATCAGCCCGACGAAGACGCCCGAATATCTGGCGGCCGGAAAGCCGGTCGTGTCGACGCCCATCGCCGATGTCATCCGCCATTACGGACAGATCGAGGCGGTGCGGATCGCGGAGCGCGGCGAAGCCTTCATCCGCGCCTGCGATGCGGCGCTGGCCCTTTCCCGCTCCGGCGGCGACTGGCTGGCGGAGGCGGACAAGGTGCTGGCCGGCATGTCCTGGGACAAGAGTTTCCAGCAGATGAGCCGCCTTATCAGGGAAGCGATCTCGCGCGGCGCCCATGCCCATCCCATCGTGTCGCCCACCAGTTGGAAAAGCGGCCCGTCGCGGCATTATGACGCGATGGTCGTCGGGGCGGGCTTCGCGGGCGCCGTCATGGCCGAAAGGCTGGCCGCCGACGGCGGCAGGAAGGTGCTGCTGGTCGACCGCCGCCCGCATGTCGGCGGCAATGCCTATGACGAGCTGGACGATGCCGGAGTCCTCATCCACCGCTATGGCCCGCACATCTTCCACACCAATTCGCAGGAGATATTCGACTATCTCTCCCGCTTCACCCGATGGCGGCCCTATGAACATCGCGTGCTGGCGGCGGTGGACGACCTGCTGGTGCCGATGCCGATCAACCGGACCACGCTCAACATGCTCTATGGCCTGGACCTGGCGACGGAGGAGGATGCCGCTGCCTTCCTCGCCGCGCAGGCGGAGCCGGTGTCGGTCGTCCGCACTTCCGAAGATGTGGTGATCTCGGCAGTGGGACGGGAACTCTATGAAAAGTTCTTCCAGGGCTATACGCGCAAGCAATGGGGTCTCGATCCGTCGGAACTGGACAAGGCGGTGACCTCGCGCGTGCCGACGCGCACCAGCAAAGACGATCGCTATTTCACCGACAGGTTCCAGGCGATGCCGCTCGAAGGCTATACGCGCATGTTCGAGCGGATGCTGGACCATCCCAATATCGACATATTGCTGGGGGTCGACTATTGCGAGGCGCGCGACGCCTATCCGCACGATCATCTGGTGTTCACCGGCCCGATCGACGAATATTTCGGCTATCGCTATGGCAAGCTGCCTTACCGCTCGCTTAGGTTCCGGCATGTCAGCCTGGATGTCGACCGATACCAGCCCGCGGCGGTCGTGAACTATCCGTCCCCCGACGTGCCGCACACCCGGATCACCGAATATAAGCACCTGACCGGGCAGCAGGTGCCGGGGACCAGCATCACCTATGAATTCCCGGCGGCGGAGGGCGACCCCTATTATCCGATCCCCCGGCCGGAAAACCAGCAACTCTTCAAACGCTATGAAGCGCTGGCGATGGCGCAGACCGACGTCACCTTCGTCGGGCGGCTCGCCACCTACCGCTATTACAACATGGACCAGGTGGTGGGACAGGCGCTGGCGACCTATCGCCGGATGACGAAGGCCCCCGCCATCCGCACCGTGCCCGCCCACCTCGCCGCCGCCGCGCAGCCCCGCCCTTCGGCGGGGTGACTCACCAAGCTGGAAAGGATCAACATTGAAGCGGCCGATCCGATGTAGTCGGATCGGCCGCTTCAGGCCTTTGTTTTACCGCCTTTTCAAGTCAGCCGATGATCTTGTCGGCTTGGAAACCTAAAGCCCGCTGTCGTAACGCGCCATCTCCTCCTGATAGCGCGCGGTCATCCGTTCCTGATCCGCCGGCGGGATTTCCTCCTTCAGGTGAAGGAAGCGGTCATTTTCCTCTTCATAGACATGATGGGCGACCGCGCCCTTGATATGCTCCAGCTTTTCGCCCCAATCGTCGCTCAGCGGATCGAGCGCTTCCAGCAGGGCGAGCTGGACCTTGGCGGCCTGCTGCTCCTCATAGGCCATCGCCATATGCGTCTTGTGGTCGTGCGAAAGCTGCGGGTAGATGACCGCTTCCTCGGCGCTGGAATGAGCCGTCAGCAGCGCGGCGAGCTTTCGCTGGGCGCGCGTGCGGCTGGACGCGTCCATCGCCGCCTCCGCTTCGCTGAAGGCCATTTCGATCTGCTGGTGATGCTGGAGGATCTGGTCGAGCCAGTCTCCCGCCCCGGCCGCCGCCCGCGCCTTTTCTCTTGCGCGGGCGCGGTCCTCTTCCGATTCCGGCGGCGTGACGGCTGCGACGAACCTGTCGATGACGGACATGGGATTCTCCTCTGCTCATGGGCGTGACTCCCATGCAAGCGCGGCACCGCGCTTCCGGTTCCTGAACGGCGGACCAAAGCGGAAGGCCGCTAACACAGGTTTAGGGGCGTCCCCTTCAATAGCTGCCGTTCGTGACGACGATGCTGGCGCTGACCGTGGGGGAGGGCATGGGGATGAAGGTCGCGTAACGCATCATCGGACTGCCGCTCATCTCATAGCTCACCTGCACCCGGAAGGTGCCGGTCGCATCAGGCCCCGCCGTGACGACCGGCCCGCCCCCCGCCGCGAGCAGGGTGCCATAGCCGCCGATCACCGCCTGCGCCCGGCCCTGCGCCAGCGCCGTGCGTTCCGTGGTGGAAAGCCCCGCCACGGCGGCGCGGGCGCCCTCGACGGCGGCATGGCGCACGCCCATCAGCGCGGCGAAGTAGAAGGAATAGAGCACGACCGCGAAGACCAGCATCAGCAGCGCAGGCGCCAGCAGCGCGAATTCCAGCGCCGCCAGCCCCCGCTCGCATGTCCGCAGCCGCCGCGCCGGCATCGCGATCAGCCCGGATTGACGCTGTTGAACATCGTCGTGAAGGCGGTGCCGAGCTGCGTGCGGAAATTGGCGCCGACCGCGACGATGGCGGCGACCACCACCGCGCCCAGCACGGCATATTCCACCGCCGTCAGGCCTTTTTCATCCCGCGCCAGTTTCGCGATCAGCGAACCTAAAAACTTGTTCATCCTTGTCCTCCAATCCCCTCTGCAAAAGACCAACGGCGCACGATGAGGGGGGACCGCGCGCCGCCGTGAAAACTCACACCAGCACCGGCACCCCGCAGCGCGCGCCCGTCGCCCAGAGCGTCGCATGGCCAAGCTGGACGCCCAGCGCGGCGAGCAGGTCGGTGACCAGCGGATCGATGGTGGTGCCGACCAGCCCGGCGACCGGATTGACCACCGCGCTCGACAATTGCGACCGGGCGAGCGCCCTGGTCGCATCGCAGACGATCGGCAGGCATGATCCCAGCAACGTCACCTGCAATCCGTCCTGTCCGCCCAGGCTGCCCACCAGCGATGTCAGCAGCGGCCCGACCTGCGCCCCATTGCCGATGCTGGCGGGCGTGCCGGGCGATCCGGGACGGCCTATGCTGCCCTGCCCGCCGGGGCCGAAGACGAGGGCGCCACTCGCGCCCATGACCGGCTGCGCCACCGCGCGGCTGTCCACCGTGACGACGCCCAGCACATTGACGATCCGGACCGAACGCACGTCGGCGGCGGACAAGGGCGGCATCGGCCGCGTCATGGCGCCGGCGGGCAAGGCGCCGATATAGGCGTTGACGAGGCCGCTGCCGGCCTGCACCGTCACCCGCGTGTCGCGCGCCTGTTCGGCCGTGTCGGGGCAGTCGATGGCGCTGACCTGCCCCTGCGCCGCCGCAATGTCGATCGTGACCGGCAGGTTGACGACGATCAGCGGAACGCCCAGCAGGCTGACATTCCTGATCCCGACATCCAGTTGCAGCCGCAAGGCGGACGTGGAAACGCTGGTCTCCCCCGCCGGACCGAAGGAGAAGCGGGGCCGGTCCATCGGCCCGGTCGCCATCGCCGCCAGCAGGACGCTGCTGCCCGGCGCCACGGTGCCGATCGCGTCCGACAGGTCGACCGCGCCATTGCCGGCCTGCACGGCGTAGGAAAAGAGCTGATAGGCATTGATCCCGGCGCGCAGGGCCGGTTTCTCGTCCGCCCCGCCGACCGGCATGTTCTTCCACACGCCAAGGCCGAAGAGGCCGTTGAGCGGCACGGCATAACCATTGCCGACCTGCCCGGCGAGCAGGCTCAAGGTCGCGGCGGTCGCGCTGTCGTCGGCCGCGCTGGCGGCGGCGGCGAGCAAGTCCCGAAGTCCCACGGTGCGGGCGGTGAGCGCGCCATAGGTGCCGCTCTCCCCGACCCGCTGCGCCAGCGCATCGAAGAACAGGCCGGCATCGACATTGCTCGCCATCAGCGCCTCGACATCGGCGGCGGAGAGGCGCAGCTCGATGCCCAGCAGCGCGCCCAGCAGGTCGTTGACGCTGTTCACCAGCGCATTTGTGACGGTCAGCACGCCGGAACTGATGCCGATCCCCGCCTCGTCAATGCGGGCCGCCGTGGCGCTGGCCGACAGGTCGGGCAGGGGATTGGCCGGACCCAGCACGCGCAGCAGGAACTGCCGCGCCGGCTTCCCGGTGCGGATGCGCACGGCATTGACCTGCCCATTGCCCGGACAAAGCGCCATGCTGGCGTCGAAGCGCTGCGCGGCGCCCAACCCCGCATCGGCGCAATAGCGGCCCAGTTCGACCGATCGGAGAATGGCCGGATCATATCCGTTGCGGCTCAGGCTGTCCCGCGCCCGCGCCGCCGCCTGCGCCGGATTCTGCGCGGCGGCCAGCGCGGCCGCATCGGTCGCCGCCCGCAGATTGCGCTGGCCGACATAATAAAGCCCGCCATCCAGCGCGAATCCCGCCGCGCCGATCAACACCGCTCCCAGTGCGGCGATCATCGGCGCGACTGCGGCGGATCGGTCGCCAAGCAGCGGGCGAAGCCAGGCCCGACGAAACACGGGGCGCCTGGATCGGATCATCGCGCCCCATCCACCGCCCGCTCGACCCGCCGGCCGATGGACTCCAGATAGCGCTGCCGAATGACCGCGGCCTCCTCCGCCGACAGTTCGGCATTCTCGCGCACCGGGGCCTTCAACTGCGCCTCCACCACCCGCCGCCCTTCGCCCACCGGCACCGGCACCGGCGCGGGCGCAGCCGCCATCAGCAACAGCACCACCATCTCAGCCTCCCTTGCCGATCCGCGCCGCTTCCGCCGCCAGCTTCTGCCGCAGCGCCCCGTCTCCCGCCCGGCGCAGCCCGGCCTCCGCCTCGTCGCGCCGCCCGCCCATGATCAGCGCCAGCAGCAGGTTGTTGCGCACCACCGCCAGTTGGGGCGCCAGATCGCTAGCCCCGCGCAACGCCTCTATCGCCGCGCCGACCCGCCCGGCCCGCAACAGCGCATAGCCAAGCGCATTGCGCGGCAGCGGATCGGCCGGACTCGCCCGGCTCGCCCGCTCGTAACAGGCTGCCGCCTCGTCCCATCGCCCCCGCGCCGCCAGCAGATGCCCGCGCACCGCGCTGACCCCGCCGCTCGCCGTTTCGGGCGGCAGGACCACCGCTTCCGCAGCGTCGATCTGCTTGAGGTCGATCAGGCTGTTGACCCGCAACAGCCGCGCCTCGGCATCGCCGGGATAGCGCCGTTCGAAATCGTCGAGATAGGCCAGCGCCGCCCGTGGCCGCCCATCGGCCCGCGCCTGGTGGATGAGTTGCAGATACAGCCCGCGCGTGTCCGGCGCTTCCTCCGCTTGCCCCGGCGTTGCCGCCATCAGCATCGCCGCCAGCATCAACCGCCTCATTGCGACACCCCCCGCAAAGTATCGAAGATCGCCACCACCGGCGGCCCGCCCAGCACCACGAACAGGGCGGGCATGAAGAACAGGATCATCAGCACAACCATGCGCACGGTGATGCCGCCCATCGCCTCCCGCGCATTGGCGACGCGGCGCTGGGTGAACTCCCGCACGAATTCGCGCAGGGCAGGGGCCAGCTCGACCCCCTGGAACAGCGCCTGGCGGAACAGCGCCGCCAGTTCCTTCGCCCCGTTCACCGCCACCCGCGCCGCCCAGCGGTCCAGCGCCTGCTCATAGCGCATGCCACGGTCGAGATCGGCGACCAGCATCGCGATCAGCCGCGCATGATGCGGCACCGCAATGGTCTCGTCCCGCGCAATCGAGCGGAAGCACTGGTCCAGCGAGATGCCGCTTTCCAGCATCATCAGCATCAGGTCCAGCAGGAAGGGAAATTCCGCCATGATCGCCCGCGCCCGCCGCGCCGCGAGCAGATGGATCGCCTGCTTCGCCCCGACATAGGTCAGGCCCGTGACGATGACGACCAACAAGGGCTGGGCAAGGAATCCGCCCCAGCCGATCCGCGAAACCAGCATCGCCGCCAGCCCCGCGCCGACCGTCGCCGCCATGCGCGCCCAGACGAACCTGTCCGCCGCCCGCGCATCCTGGAACCCCGCCAGCATCAGCCTGTCGGCAATTTCCGACCGATCCCGCCCCCGCGCCGCGAAGGCCACGGGCAGGCGGAAGCCCGGCCGGTCGCCCGCCATGCCCAGCCGCGCCTCCAGCCGCCGGTCGGCCAGCAGCATCCGCATGCCCATCGCGGCGCAGGCGACGCCCAGCGCCGCGCAAAGGAGGAACAGCGCCCCCATCAGAAGGCCAGCCTCATCACCCGCCGCATCACCAGCATGCCCATGCCCTGCAAGACCAGCGCGATCACCGCCAGCCGATGCCCACGCGGATCGCGCAGGAAGAAGTCTATATAATCGGGGTTCATCGCCACCAGCACGGCCATCGCCACCAGCGGCATGACGATCAGCACCCGGCCGCTGATCTTCGCTTCGGAAATGGCGGCCTTCAGCTCGCGCTTGATGCGGATGCGCTCGCGCAGGATGTTCGCTAGGTTCAGCAGCACCGCCGAAATCGACCCGCCATAGCGCATGTTCGTGCGGATCGCGGCGGCCAGCATCGATATTTCAGGAACGCGCAGCCGCTCCGCCAGCACCTGCATCGCATCGGCCACCGGCGCGCCCAGTTCCAGCCGCCTTGCGACCGGCGCGATATAGCTCCGCACCACGGCGGGCGCGTCGGCCAGCGCCCGGTCCAGCGCCTGCGCCAGCGAATTGCCGACCGCCTGCATCTGCCGCACCGCGTCGATATAATAGGGCAGCGCCTCGATCAGCGCTTCCACGCGCCGCTGCGCCCGCCG
>NZ_ATDO01000025.1:0-2372 GCF_000445085.1 Sphingobium sp. HDIP04
AGCCGCCGGTCGATCGCCGCCCGCTGCCGCGCCTGCCGCGCCAGCAATGGCCAGCCGATCCCCATCAGGATCAGCAGCGACAATATCAGAAAGGCCGCCCCGCTCAGCACGGCCGCCCGCCCCGATAATCCCTCAGCCGCCCCGCGAAAAACGGCCGCAACGACAAAGTGCGAAATTCCCCCGTCCCCGACAGCGCGGGCTGCTCCTGAAAGGCGAACAGTTCATTGAGCGAATAGGCCTCGCCCTCCAGCCCCGTCACCTCGCTCACCGACATCACCCGCCGGCTGCCGTTGGACAGCCGCTGCAACTGCACCACCACATGCACGCTGTTGGCGATGAAGCGCCGGATCGCCCGCACGTCGCTCTGCACCCCGGCAAAGCCCAGCAGCATCTCCAGCCGGGCGAAGGCGTCCCTGGGACTATTGCCGTGCAGCGTCGCCATCGACCCGTCATGCCCGGTCGACATGGCCTGCAACATCTCCACTGCCTCGACGCCGCGCACCTCGCCCAAAATGATCCGGTCCGGCCGCATCCGCAGCGCGTTGCGCACCAGTTCGCGGCTGCTCACCTCGCGGCTGCCGTCCACCGTTGGCGGCCGCGTCTCCAGCCGCACCACATGGCTCTGCCGCAACTGCAATTCGGCGGCGTCCTCGATGGTGATCAGCCGCTCGCGGTCGCCGATGAAGGTCGACAACATGTTGAGCAGGGTCGTCTTGCCCGCCCCCGTCCCGCCGCAGATCAGGATGTTGAGCCGCGACCGCACCGCCGCGCTCAGATAGGCCGCCATGTCCGCGCTCATCACCTGGCCGGCGACGCAATCCTCGATGGTCATGCTCTGCAACCGGAATTTGCGGATCGACAGCGTCGGCCCATCCAGAGCCACCGGCGGAATGACGATATTCACCCGCGACCCGTCCGCCAGCCGCGCATCGACATAGGGGCTGGCCTCATCCACCCGCCGCCCGATAGGCCCCACGATCCGCTGGATGATGTTCATGAGGTGCGCGTCGTCGCGAAAGCGCGTCTCCACCTTCTCCAGCAACCCGCCCCGCTCGGCATAGACATGCCCCGGCCCGTTGACGATGATGTCGTCCACTCCCGGATCGCGCAGCAGCGGCGCTAGCGGCCCCATGCCCGCCACCTCATCCTCGACATCCTCGATCAGCAGCAGCCGCTCCGCGCTGTTCAGCGCCATCTGCCCACGGCGGCTGCGGCTGGCGACGACCTGCTCTATCTCCTCGCGCAGCGCCCTTGGCCCCAGCGTCTCCGCCGTCTCGCCCCGCGCCTCCAGCTGCTCGATCAACTGGGCGCAGGTCTGCGCCTTGGCGAGCTGATAGATGTCGCTCATCCGCTGCGCGGCAGGCTGGGCGACGGGCGCGATCCGCACCTCCCGCGCCGGAATGAAGCCCTCTTCGCCGGTCAGCAGGCTCATGACGCGCGCTGGACGACGCGCAGCATCGCCCCCCGCACCCGGTCGATCCCGCCGGGCTTCGGCGCGATCCCGCAAACCCGCCGGATCGCGGCCATATAGGCCCCGCCATCCGCTTCCATCGCCATCGGCCGCCCGGCGTTCAGCGCATTGCGCATCCGCGCCCGGTCGATGGGCAGCGCCAGCGCCGCGCCGACGCCCAGCGCATCCGCCATCCGCCGCCCATCCAGCAGCACGCCGGGCAGATGATCCCACACCAGCAGCCGCATCGCCTCTATCCGCTCGCGCTCCGTCCCGATCCTGTCCAGCAAGCGGCGGCACGCCTCGATCTCGCGAATGGACTGGCCGCAGAGCAATTCCACCCGATCCGCCTCCGCCACCACCTCGCGCAGCAGCCCGCCATGGCGCAGGCTTCCCGCATTCAGCACCACATGCCCGCAACAGCCCCGCAGCAGCCGGATCAGCGCCGCCAGGTCGACTGGCGTCAGTCCCGCCGGCTCGGCCCCGGTCCCGCCGTCGAAGGTCAGCAGCATCACACCGCTCGGTTCATGCCGCGCCACCGTGCTGGCCAGCAGGCTGGCGTCCAGCCGGTCCATGTCGCCGATAGCGGAGGCCAGCCCATAATCGACGACCAGGTCCAGATAGCTCGCGGCCGCGCTCGTCGGCAGGGTGCAGTCGATCAGCAGCGTCGATCCGCGCGCCGCCGTGGCGACGGCCATGTCGGTCGCCACCATCGCGCAGGCATCCCGGTCCGCGCCCAGCAGCAGCGTTAGCCGTCCCCGGCCGCCCCGGTCCGCCACCGCCTCGTTCAACAGCCGCGCCAATATGGGGGCGATCTCCCCGCGCTGCCCGTCGCGCGGAACGACGTCATGCACGCCGGCGCGAATGGCGCGCAGCAACGGCTCGGCCTCCATCTCGTCGGTCGCCAGCAGCACGGGGCGCC
>NZ_ATDO01000026.1:2500-24012 GCF_000445085.1 Sphingobium sp. HDIP04
CGCCGAGGCGACCTCCAACATGTCGTCCGCCCGGAAAGCCGCCCCCTGTTCCGCCCGGACAGAGAAGACCAGCCGCCCATCGTCCGGCAACAGATTCTCGCCGGAAAGCTGGAGGATTCGGCCCGCGCCCGCGCCTTGCGAAACGCTCCTGCCGAGCAGGGTCGGGCGGGGTCGCGCTTCCTTGACCGTGGCGGCCAGATCGAAGGAACGTCCGTCCTTCAACCGCACCCGCGCGGTCGCCCTGTCGCCCGCCTTCAGGGCAGCGCCCTCCCCCTTCGCCACCAGGTTCAGCCGGTCCACGGCCCCGTCGCGCACCAGTTCGGCGGGCGCCAGCATCATTCCCGACAGATCGACCGCCGCGACCTGGTCCAGCCGCTGGCCGGAAAGGACCGCGTTCCTGTCCCCGGCATGCAGGCTGAGCGCGTCGAGCCTGCTCGCCTGGGCCAGGGCCTTGAGCGACAGGACGGAAGGCGCGGCGATGCCCTGATATTTGACCTCTATCCTGATGTCGCCGGGCTTGCGGTCGGCCAGGGGGAGGGTCAGGGCGAGGGAGTCGGTCCCCTGCACCTTCCACGACAGGGATTGGGGCGCGCCGTCCCCCTGCCGCAACGTGACGCCCTCGACGCAGGCGGGCGCGTCGCCGGTCAAGGTCAGGCCGTTGTCGCGCCCCACCACCAGGGTCGGCGGGTCGCCCGCCACCTTCCATGCCGCATCGCCGGGCAGTTGCAGCGCGAAATCCGGGCCGTCGAACCGCTCGAACCCCCAATAGCCGGAAAGATGGCCCTTCACCGTGCCCTTGAAGGCGGCGGGCAGCGGATCATTGCTCTTGACGACATAGCCGCCCCGGTCCGCCCGCGCCTCCACCGGCAGGTCGATCATATCCCCGCTCGCCGCCGTCAGCTTCACCGTCATGTTGCGCGCATAGGCGGTCGAATAGATGAGCGGCGCGCCCTCCACCGGAAGCACCACGCCAGGGCGCGCCGCGCAGATCGGGCCGTTGGCGGCGCTGCGCAGGCGGGGCGGGCTGTCGGCCTCTATGGCGGGCATGCCCACGACCAGCACCGACTTCGGCTTCTGGAAGGAAGGCGCCTTGTTGAGCAGCAGCGCGGCGGCATCGCCCCGCCGGATGCTGAGCGTCGGCAGATAGTCGAATTCCGGATTGCTGAACGCGCCGAAAATCCTGGCCAGGTCGCGCACCACGCCGATATAGGGGCTGTAGAAGCCATAGCCCGCCTCCCGCGTGGAACTGAGTTGCAGGGCAAGGTCGGTCGGCGCGCCGGTCAGCGTTTCCGCGATGGAACTGCTGTGCACGTCCGCCAGCACCAGTTGCTCGCGATTTTCCAGCAGGCAATTGGCCTGAAGCTCGACCACTTTCGACAGGCATTCGTCGTTGAGCTTCATCGACAGGCTGCGCGCCAGGGCGGGAGCGACGGATCGCAGATATTCGGGATGGCTGTTTTCCTGCGCCCGGATCGCCGCCATGAAGGCGTCGAGCCGCGAGCGGTCGAGCGAGGCCTGGTTGAGTTCCTGCGTCGCGCGGACGAACTCGCCCGGCTTGCCGCGCACCGCGTCCTCGATCGTGCCTTCCGCGCCGCCGGTGTCGGGAACCAGGAACAGTGTCATCTGCCGCGCGCCCTTCGGCACGGTCAGGGACAGGCTGTTGTCCTTCGCCTTCTTCTTCCAGCTTTCGGCGGACTTGATCCAATCCTTGGGCGGCGGGTTGGTGGCGCCGCGCAGAAAGGTGGAGAGCAGCAGGAACTTCGCGCCCTGATCCTCCGGCAGGTCGGCCCTGATCGACAGCCTGTCGCCTTCGGCCAGGCTGGGCACCTGCGCGATGGGCAGCACGTCCTTCCCCCGCGTGACCGCGATGCGCAGGCCCGGCCCGCCAAGCTCGAACGGCGCGGGATCGGCGGCCTGCGCCGATGCGGCGCAAAGCGCGGCGGCTGCGGCGCCGCAGGTCCGGGGCAAGATATTCCGTCGGCTCGGCAGCGGCATAAGTCCCGGCATCTTCCTGTCAGCGATACAGATTCCGCTGTCCCATATCGCTCCCCCAATTCCAAGAGCGCGGGCGAGGCAACCGGCCTTGCGACGAAGGGTCAGGATCGCGGGACGAGCAGGGGCGGCCGGTGGAGCCGCGGGGCGGTCAGGGCTGCTCCATCGCCGCCCCCGAGCGGGCGGTGACCGCCGTGCCGACAGACGCGCAGATGATGAGGCCGATGGCGAACCACTGGGCCAGGGTCAGCACTTCGCCCAGCAGGATCAGCGCCATGACCGCGCCGACGGCGGGTTCGGCGCTCATCAGGATGCCGAATGTGTTGGACGGCAATCTGGGCAGGGCCACCATCTCCAGCGAATAGGGGATGGCGCTGGAAACGATGCCCACCGCAACGCCGAGCAGCAGCGTGTCGGGCGCGAGCAGCGCGGCGCCGGCATGGACCATCCCGACCGGCGCGACGAGCAGGGCGGCGACGATCATGCCCCCGGCGGAGGCCGCCGCTCCGTGCATGCGGCCCGCGCGCCTGCCGATCAGGATATAGCCGGCCCAGCACGCGCCGGCCATAAGCGCCAGCGCGATGCCGCGCCAGTCGAGCCGGGACGATGCGCCCCAGAGCGGCAGCAGGCTGGCCAGGCCCAGCACCGCAAGACCGATCCAGAGAAAGTCCAGTCTCCGCCGCGAGGTGAGCAGGGCGACGGCCAGGGGGCCGGTGAATTCGATCGCGATCGCCAGCCCCAGCGGAATATAGGCCAGCGCATTGTAGAAGGAGAGGTTCATGACCCCCAGCACCACGCCATAGGCCAGCAGCGGCCGCCAACCCGCCCGCCAGTCCAGCCGCCAGGGCCTGAACACCAGCGACAGGATGACCGCGCCGACGATGAGGCGCAGCGTCGTCGCCCCCTCCGGCCCCACCAGCGGGAACAGCCGCTTGGCCAGCGACGCGCCGGAAGTGACCGACAGAAGGGAAAGCGAGAGCGCCCCGAAGGCGATGGGATCGACACGCGTGGAAACGGATCGCGGCGCGGCAACAGAGGGCATGCGACACTCGGACTTTGAGGGACGGTCGCGGAATGGCCATGCCGCGAGGACGAACTGGGATGTCCGGAAATGGCCAATAGCCGATGTTGGCCGCCCTTGCCATAGTCGTCCCCCTGGACGCCGCGCATCGCGGCGCGGGACATGGCGGACCGCGACAATCCGGCGCGGCGCCTGTTCGCCGGCCCGGTCCCCAATGCGAAGTCCCCAATGCGAAAAGGCTCCGGAGCATGGATGCTCCGGAGCCTTTTCCTCGTCCTTCAATGCCGCATTTTCCCAGCCGTTGACCGTGAACGATCGACTTGAAAATGCTCCGGCGGCCGGGCGGAAGGACTACATGCGGATGCGCAGGCCGACCGAGACCATGCGGCCGATCGGGTTGGAGACAAAGCCGTTATAGCCCCATGCGCCGCCCAAAATGCCGTTGGTGTTGCCGTTGTAGAAGGGCGGATCCTTGTCCAGGATGTTCTGCGCGTCGACATAGATCTGCCATCCCCTGGCGAAGCTCTCGCCCTGGAACTCATATTGCAGGTGCAGGTCGAACGTGTCGTTGGCCTTGACCTTGTCGCCGCCGCCGATGGGATTGCCCGCCGAATTGACGATGATCGGCGCCACCGTGGTGCTGATCCAGTTGCGGTAGGAACCCGTATGGTTCCAGAACAGGTCAGCCGACAGCCCGTCCTTCGCCCAGCCCAGTTGGGCGCGGTTCTTGAACCGCACAGAGGGGAAGGTGGTGTTGTAACCCGACGTGTTGAGGATGCTGAAGTCCGTGCCTCCGCCGAAATTCTGCCGGAACTTGGTGAAATAGGTGAAGCCCGTGCCGATCACGAAGCTGCCCAGTTCGCCGATGTCCGCGCGATAGTTGAACTGGCCGTCAATGCCTTCCACCGTCAGGTTCAGCGCGTTGCGGCTGCTCTGGTCGATCAGGAAATAGACCTGCGGCGGGATGGCGCCCGACACCGTCGCGCCGTTGGCGATATTGGCGAACTCGTCGATCTGCGCCGGCGAACAGGTCTGCGGACAGATGGTCAGCAGGTTGCGCAGCCCGGCCGAGTTCACGATGGCGCTGGGGCTGGGGGAGGAGACGCCGCCGATGAACTTGTTGTGGAAATAGGTGAAGGCGGCGGTGAAGCCGGGCAGGAAGCGCGGCGCGAGGTCGATGCCCGCCGACCAGCTCCGCCCCTTTTGCGGGGTCATGTTGGAAAAGCCGCCGCCAAGCTGGCGCCGCATGCCCTGGATCGCCGGGGTGCCGATGGTGCAGGTGGTCGCATCGCACTGCACGCCGGGGATGTTCACGACATCGGGATAGTTGGCGATGGGCACGGCGATCTGCGTGCCGTTCACGCCGACGCTGCCCGAAGCGTAGAGATAGCCCTGGGTCGGATCGCCGATGACGGCGGTCGGCGGCGCCACGAAGGCGCGGGAATAGTTGCCGCGCAGCTTGACGCCCTCCACCGGCTCCCAGTTCGCTGCGAACTTCGGATTGGTGGTCGATCCCACGTCGCTATAGCTGTCGTAGCGGCCGGAAATGCTGAGGTCGAAGCTGTGCACCAGCGGAATGCCCATATCCGGGGAGACGACCGGAATATAGAGTTCGGCATAGAGCGACTTCACGTCGCGCTTGTAGTTGTAGACGCGGAAGTTGGAGCCGGTCGTGGTCGGGCCGGTATTGTTGGAGCCGGTGATCTTCTGCGTCTGTTCATACCAGAGATATTCGCCGCCGACCGCGATCTTGAGCTTGCCCGCGGGAAGGCTGAACAGCGATCCGTTCAGGTCCAGCTTCATCTGGTTGAACGTGTTGTAGTTCGTATTCTCGCTATTGTTGCGATAGAGCGAGCGGATGACCGCTTCGGAGGTCCGGTTGGTGCCGTCGAAGGGCCGCCAGACGTCCAGCGCGTTCGCCGCCGTCAGCGGCAGGTTGAGCGCGATGACGTTCTGGCCGGGAATGTTGGTCGCCGTGGTGCTGCCGCTCAACTGCGCGGTGCCGTTCAGCGCCAGCAGGGCGCAGGCCGAACAGAAGCCGTTGACGGTGTTGAGCGCCGAGCGGTTCCAGCCGAAGGCGTCGCTGAAGGTCAGCGTCCAGTCGTCATTGACGTGATATTCCGCGACGGCGGTCGAATAGATCGAGTCCGACTGCGATTCCTGTTCGCCATAATTTCCGTCGGGCAGCAGGGCGAGCCATGTGACCGTCTGCTGCGTGGCGCCGGGCGCGCCGGCGGGCGCCTGGTAGAAGGGGTTGATCTGGCCGCCCCGGCCCGATCCGGGGCCGAAGGCGGCGGCGTTGGTCAGGCCGCCGGGGCCGGAGGCGTTATGGGTTTCCTGGCGGTTGTAGTTCATCATCGCCGTGACGGTGAACTTGTCCGAAAAATCGTTCGTCACCTTGATCATCGCGTTCGCGCGGAACTGCGAGGGCAGGAGATTGGCGTAGACCGAATTGTTGCAGGGCGCGTTCGCCTGGATATTGGGGACGGTCGTCGTCGCGCCGGGCGAAAGGAAGACGCCGCTGACCCCCGGCGCGATGATCGTCGCGGGGCTGCACTGGTAGCTGTTGGTGTTGGTGCCGCCGACCGGGCGATAGTCGCCCAGGCTGGAAAAGCGGCGATCCCTGTTCTTCAGTTCCGACTGGTCCGAATAGGAACCCGCGACATAGACGCCGCCCGTGTCCCACTTCTTGCCCCAGATGAAGTTGAAGTTGGTGTTGTGATAGCTGTCGGCAAAGCCCGCCTGCGCGTTCGCCTCGAACCCGTCGAACGTCCGCCGGGTGATGAAGTTGACCACGCCCGCGACCGCGTCCGACCCGTAGACGGACGACGCGCCGTCGGCCAGAACCTCGACCCGCTGGATCGCGCTGACCGGGATGATGTTGGGGTCGGTCTGGGCGAACTGCGTGCCGCCGCCGGGCAGGCGCAGGCCGTCCATGATCACCAGCGTCGTGTTGGACGAGGATCCCGCAAGGCTGTGGATCTGCGGCGAATAATAGGAATAGGCGTTCTCGCCCTGCGCGACCGAGCCGGCCGTGGAAATGGACGGCACGGTGTTGACGAGCTGCGACACGTTGACGGGCGCGGTCTTCTCGATCGTGTCCTGGCCCACCGAAATCAGGTTGGACCCGACCGGCGCGACGCCGCGAATGGCGGAGCCGGTGACGATGATGTCGCTGTCGGCCACCGACTGGCTGCCCTGGGGCGGCGGCGCGATGGTCGCATTATCCTGCGCCAGCGCGGGCTGGCCGGCCACCATCGCCGCCGCGATCGCGATCAGCGAGCTGTTCAATCGTGCAGGCAGATACTCTCCCAACATGACTCTCTCCCTTTCCATATCATATACTATAGGATTTCTGGTTGAACTTGCGGTTTTTCGAAGAGGCTGAAAGCCTCTGGATCGTCGAGCTTTGGCGATGCGCTCCGGGGAGCGCGCTTCAGTGCGGCTGGAAGCTGTGCAGGCCGCGGGGATAAGGGTTGATCGCGACGCGCGTGGCCATCCGGCCCGGTTGCCCGCCGAAGCTGGCCCGGTGCCACCGGCCCTGCGCGGCAGTCACGACGTCGCCGGGCGACGCGGTGAAGAACGGCACGCCTTCGATCTGGTAATCGATATTGCCTTCCATGACGAACCAGAATTCATCATAGCCGAAGTGGAAATGGCCCAGGTCGCTGGCCGGCGGAGTCTGGATGCCGGCGCCGCGAATATTGTTCACGAACAGATGATCGCCGGCAATGAAGGCGCCAGCCCTTTGCCCGCCCGTCACCACATCCTTGTAATAGTCGAGATAGGGCCGGTCGGCGGCGCCGTAACGCCCGTCCCCGCCCATCAGGGCGGCCTTCACATAGGTGAAGCCAGGCACGTCCTTCGGCTTGTCCGGCCTGGTCGCGACGGGATAGAGCGGCACGTCGCCCGCGCCGTGCACCTCCAGCCACAGCGCCGGCTCCTCGCCCACGCTTTCCAGCGTGAACGGCAGGCGGAAGGGGATGTTGACCTCCCCGCCCTTGACCGCGACGAAGGGTTCCTGCCCCTTGATGCTGACCCGGAGCTGCCCGCCCCAGACGATGAGGGCGGTGGCGTTGTCGGCGTACATCAGCGGTTCGGTGCGCTGCCCGGCGGCCATCTGGCGCCAGTCCGCCTCCAGGTCGCGGTTGCGGACGATGGCGTGCGTCCAGCTTTTCTCGCCCTTGTGCGCGGCCAATATGTCCGCCAGCTTCCACCAGGGACGATTGGGCGCGTCATAGGCGCGCGGCGGCGTCCGCTTGGGCGACCAGGCATTTTCCATGGGCGGCCGGGCGGGCGGCTGGGATGGGGCCTGGGACGGGGACGGGGACGGAGACGGCGCGGATGTCTGGGCCGCCGCCCCCAGGATGAGCAGAGCGGGCGAACACAGATAGAATGCGGCCTTGACGATTGCCATCAATCCTCCCCTTGAGCAGACTTTTGCGTCTTGCAATTGATCATATAGGATATGATGTTAGGGCATTAGTCAAACAAATTATGACATGAAAAGAGGAGAAGGGCGTGAAGCACATCTGGAAACTGGCCGTGATCGGCGGGATTGCGTTGTTTCCGCAATGCGTCGCCCATGCGCAGGAAGATGGCTGCGCGCGTCTGGACGACCCGTCGGAACGCCTGGCCTGCTATGATCGCCGGTCGGGCCGCGCGGCGGCGGACAGCCGCCCGATTCCCCTCCCCGCGTCGCCCGCCCCGGCGAGGGTGGCGGGGGCGGCGGCGGCGGCAGAAAGCGACAGCTATCAGGACCGTCGCGACGCGCTCAAGAGCCGCACGGATTTCGACAGCCGGCTGAAGGCCGCCGTCCCGTTGCGGCATGGCTATTACCGGCTGGAGCTGGAGGACGGCACCGCCTATGACATGACGACCGTCGGGCCGCCGCCGCCGGTCGGCGCCATGGTCCATGTCCGTCGCACGCCCTTCGGCACCACCTTCTTCGACATGGAGGGACGCAAGCCCTTCACCGTCAGGCTGTCGCGCCGCCAATAGGCCCCAGGGCGCCCTCCCCGGCCGGCTGCTCCAGCAGCCGGTTCGGGTCGACGACCGCCCAGGCGAGCACCCCCGCCAGCACCACGGCGGACCCCGCGATGAAGGCCGCCGTCCAGCCGAACTGCGCGGCGATCATCGGCGTCAGGGTGGAGGTCAGCGCCCCGCCGATCTGGCACCCCATGTTCATGAAGCCGGACACGACGCCGCTATGCGGCCCGGCGATGTCCGCCGTCACCGACCAGAAGGAGCTTTGCGAGAGGTAGATCGCGCCCGCTCCGCCCGCCAGGATCAGCACCGCCAGCGGGGCGTTGTCGACCATCGATCCGCCGGCCAGGAACAGGCCGGTCAGGACGAAGGACAGGATGCCCAGCCCGGACCGTCCCCAATAGAGGCCATGGCGCGCCGACACCCGGTCGTTGATCACGCCGCCCAGCAGGCAGCCGAAGGTCATGCACAGGAAGGGCAGCATGGAGAAGACGGCGCTCGACTTGACGTCCAGGTGCCGCGCTTCGGCCAGATAGATGAAGAACCAGCTGAAGAAGATCCAGATGACGTAGCCGAAGGCGAAATAGCTGACGAACAGGCCCCAGACGTTGCGGCTGGAAAATATGGCGCCCCAGGGAATGGGTCCGGCCGACGCCCTTTTGGCTGGGGGCAGGCCCGCCTCAATATGCGCGAGTTCGGCCGCGTTGACGGAGGGGTGCTCCTGCGGCCGGTCCCGCGCCAGCCAGAACCAGATGGCGGCGGCGGCAAGGCCCAGGACCGCGCAGACATAAAAGGATGCGCGCCAGCCGCCCCACAGGATGATCGCGGTGATCAGCGGCGGCGTGATGCCCGACCCGGCCCCCACCCCTGCGAAGATCCACCCGTTCGCCTTTCCCCTCTCCTGCGCGGGTATCCAGCGCGACAGGAACTGGTTGCCGCATGGATAGACGACCGATTCGCCGATGCCGAGCGCGAAGCGGGTCAGCGCCAGCAGCAGCAGCGCGGCGCTGCCCTCCGGATGGATGAGCGCCGTCGCGGCGGTGAACACGCCCCACCACAGCAGCGCGCCCGTCAGCACGATGCGCGGGCCGTAGCGCGCCGCGAGCCAGCCCGCCGGCACCTGGAACAGCGCATAGCCGATCAGGAAGGCGCTGAAGACCCAGCCCAGCTGGACCTGGTCTATGGCATATTCCTTCCGCATCTCCACGCCAGCGACGGAAATATTGGTGCGATCGAGAAAGGCGATCGCGCTGATGATGAACAACAGGAAGATCAGGCCCAGCCTGACCCTGGACCGCGCGGCTCCATTCATAACCATCCCTCCCGCTTGGCTTCTGCGCCAAACAATATACTATATGATTCGAGACAAGATGATGTATGTCCGCATAAGCAGGCAAGAGCAAGCATTGGAGAGGGGAAGATGGGCATGGGCACGCCGCGCATGGCGCTGGTCGCAGCGCTGATGGCCTTTGGCGGAACCGCCGCGCAGGCCGCGCCGCCGCTGGCGCAACGCATCGGCCATACCGATCCGGACGGCATGCGGGTCGCGAACGGCGTCCATGGCGGCGCGGGATCGATGAAGTTCGGGCCGCTGCTGGGCGCCGATGCGCTCAGCACCAACCTCATCTTCGTCCATCGCGGGACGATCGCGCCGAAAAGCGGCATCGGCCAGCATTTCCACAATGATTGCGAGGAGATGTTCGTCATCCTCGACGGGGAGGCGGAATTCACCATCGACGGGCGCACCTCTCGCCTGGCCGGGCCGGCCGGCGTGCCCGATCGCATGGGGCATGCCCATGGCATCTACAATCCGACCGACCGGCCGCTGCAATGGCTGAACGTCAATGTCGGCATGACCAAGAGCTACGACAATTTCGATCTGGGCGACCCGCGCACCGGCGCGACGCTCGATCCCGTGCCGCAATTCATCAGCATGCGGCTGGACCGCGCCCTGCTGAAGCCGGCGGCGGCAGCGCTGCCCGACGCGACCGGGGCCGTTCTCTATCGCCGCGCCCTGGGCCCGGCGGTGTTCTCCACGCCCTGGTCCTATGTCGACCATATCCTTCTGCCCGCCGGCGCGACGCTGGGCCGCCGGACGCAGGCGGACATGAGCGAGGTCTATTATGCGATCTCCGGCACGGGCGAGGTGACGCTGGGCGGGGAGACCGCGCCGATCCGGGCGGGCGACGCCGTGCCCGTCGACCTGGGCGAGGCGCGGGCGATCCGCCAGACGGGCGGCCAGCCGCTCGAACTCATGGTGATCGGCGTGGCGCGCGATCTGCCGGCGAAGGCCCGCTACCGCGCCGAAGCCGAGGCGCGCCTGCGACCGCGCCGATAGCGTCGCGCCGGTCCTCTCGCCTCCCCCCTTTCCATCATCCAAGAAGGAACCAAGCCCATGTCCTCCCGCCTTCGCGCCGCCCTGCTCGCCGCGGCGCTCTGCCCCCTGACCGCGCCGTCGCTGGCGCAGGCGCCCGCCGCATCGGCGGCCGCGCCCTCCTTCGAACGGCTGGATCCGGCGTTCGACGCGATCATCGCGCCGGGCACGCCGATCGAGCGGGTGGCGACCGGCTTCGGCTTTACGGAGGGGCCGCTCTGGCATGAGGGCCGGCTCTGGTTCTCCGACGTGACCGGGGACAAGATGCGGGCCGTCACCCCGGACGGGAAGGTCGAGGAACTGCTCGCCAATTCGGGCGGCCTGCCCAATCCCCCGGCGGGCGCCAGCATCGGTTCCAACGGCATGGCCCCCGCCCCCGACGGCACGGTGCTGATGACGCAGATGGGCGCTCGCCGCATCGTCAGGGTCGGCAGGGACGGCAGTCTGCAACCCTTTCTGGCGGACTATCAGGGCAAGCGGCTGAACAGCCCCAACGATCTCGTCTACGACAAGAGCGGCGCGCTCTGGTTCACCGATCCGCCCTTCGGCCTGTTCAACGGCATGGACAAGGACCCGGCCAAGGAACTGCCCTATAACGCCGTGTTCCGCTATGCCGACGGTCGGCTGACGCCGGTCATCACCGACATGACGCTGCCCAACGGCATCGGTTTCTCCCCCGATTTCAAGACCCTCTATGTCGGCAATTACGGCCCCGAAATGTATATCCGCGCCTATGATGTGCACCCGGACGGCAGCCTGTCCGCGCCGCGCGAGCTGATCCGCTTCCCCGGCGGTCGCGGCGGGCCGGACGGACTGAAAGTCGACAGCGCGGGCAATATCTGGACGACGGGGCCGGGCGGCATCCGCATCGTCACGCCGCAGGGCAAGGTGCTGGGGCAGATCAGGCTGCCGGAAACCGCGGCCAACCTGGCCTTCGCGGAGGATGGGCACATGGTCTACATCACCGGCAGCACCAGCATCTATCGCCTGCGCAGCAAGGTGAAGGGGATGCTGCCGCTCTACGCCAGGGGTCAATGAAAGGCAGCGGGCGGCCACGCGCCGCCCGCTTGAGCCGAACCGCGTTTAACGGCCGCCCGCGCTCGGCGCGGCGCCAGGGGCGGGGGCATAGTTTTTCGCCAGATAGGCGGTGATCGTCTTGATCTCCTCCGGCGAGACCTCCGCCCCGCGATCGGCCATGCCCTGCACGGTCGCCGCCCATTCCGCCTCGCTCCGCCGCTTCTGGAACACCTGCCCGGTCGTGTGGCAGAAGCCGCAGCGTTCATTGATCAGGTCCAGGCCGGGGCCGGGCGGCGGGGTCGCCGCGGCTACGGTGGCGGGCGCCTGCTGGGCCATCGCCCCCGCCCCGATCAGGGGCAGGGCAAGGGCCATGATCGTCAATCCGACTTTATGCATGTCATGTCCTCAAGGAAGCGCATAGGCCACCACCGCGTCGCTGGTGGCCGGTGAAAAGGCGAAGCCCCCCGTCGCCACGACGGCGACCATCTGCCGTTTCCCCGCGGCATAGGTCATCGGCGTCCCATAGCTGGAACCGGGCAGTTCCGCCGTCCAGAGCAGCTTGCCCGTCCTCGTTTCGAACGCGCGGAAGCGCTGGTCCTTGGTCGCGCCGATGAAGGTCAGCCCGCCCGACGTCGTGAACGGCCCGCCCGCGCTGGTGATGCCCGCATCCTTGAGCGCGGGATGGCCGGTGTCGCCCAGGGGGCGGCGCCACGCCACCGCGCCCTTGACGACATCCACGGCCACCAGCTCGCCCCATGGCGGCTTGTGACAGGGGAAGCCGGTCTCCATGTCCGCGAAATAGGCGTAGCCGCCCTTCATGCCCCAGCTTCCGTCGGGCTGCTGCTCCAACTGCTGGGGGCTGGCGAGTTCGTTGAGGTTGATGACGTAAAGCCCCAGATCGGGGTCGAACGCGCCACCGCCCCAGTCCGCGCCGCCCAGGCTGCCGGGGAAGAAGTTGATCGCGCTGTCGGCGCGCAGCGGCTGGAACGGCTTGCTGGGGGTGATGTTCAGCTTCTTGACCAGCGCCTCGCACCGGGCCTTCAGCTCCGGCGTGACGTCCAATATGTCGTCGGCATCGTAGGACAGGCGGGTCAGCGGCGGCGGCGCGACGGGCATGGGCTGGGTCGGCCAGGGCTGCTCGCCCGGCACGTCGGTTTCCGTCGGCACCGGCACTTCGCGCACGTCGAACAGCGGCTTGCCGGTCACGCGGTCCAGGATGAACATGATCGCCGTCTTGTTCATCGCCACCAGCGCCGGCGTGACCCGCCCGCCGCGTTTGATGTCGACCAGCGTCAGCGTCGGCAGGTCGAGATCCCAGATGTCGTGGTGCACGGTTTGGAAATGCCAGAGATATTTGCCGGTCGCCGCGTCCACCGCGACCACGGAGTTGGAATAGAGATTGGCGCCCTTTCGGTCAGCGCCCCAGCGGTCGAAGGTCGGCGCGCCGACGGGCAGATAGGCGATGCCGCGCTTTTCATCGACCTGCACGAAGGTCCAGACATTGGTGCCCGACCGCGCCTTCGCGCTGTCCCCCTCCCAGGTCTCCGACCCCTTCTCCCCCGCCTGCGGGATGGTGTGGAAGGTCCAGACCAGCTTGCCGGTGCGCGCGTCCCAGGCGCGCACGTCGCCCGCCGCGCCCTTGACCGGCATTTCCTGCACCCGCGATCCGGTGATGACCAGATCCTTGTAGATGGCGGGCGGGCTGCTCATGCCCAGCGGCGCGGCGCGCAGGCCGTTCATCACCTCGGGCGTCTTCATGTTGACGATTCCCGCCTCCCCGAAGGCGGCGGCGGGCTGGCCGGTCGCGGCATCGAGCGCGATCAGCTTGCCCGACCGCGTGCCGAAGAAGATGCGCGCGCCCTTCCCCCTGGCTCCGGGCCAATAGGCGACGCCGCGGGTCGAGGGCTGGTCCTTGTTCGCCAGCGTATAGGCCCAGCGTTCCTTCCCCGTCGCGGCGTCCAGCGCGACGACGCGATTATAGGGCGTGGCGAGATACATGACGCCGTCGACCACCAACGGGGTCGCTTCCGACGCCGAAAACCCCGTGGCGAACTTGGCGCGCATGCCGTCGGGCATCGGCCCCGTATCCGCTGTCACGCCGGGCGGGCGCA
Source organism: Sphingobium sp. HDIP04 (assembly GCF_000445085.1). NCBI lineage: Bacteria > Pseudomonadati > Pseudomonadota > Alphaproteobacteria > Sphingomonadales > Sphingobiaceae > Sphingobium > Sphingobium sp. HDIP04. Next base: position 16,002 of record NZ_ATDO01000026.1, read on the forward strand.
TATGATATACCCAGGCCTGCCGCAGCGTGGATACGTTGGCGGTGGTGATCTGCCTGAGCGGCGAATGGCGCGCGCCGCCGGGATCGCGGCCATAGGCGGCCCAGTCGGCGTCGGCGGACGGCGCCGCCCCGGCCGCGCCGCCCAGGGCGCTGGCGGCAACGGAAATCATGGAGGCCAATGCGATGGACCGGCGGAACGAAGATGCGATTTTCAACGACATGCCTCTCCTGAAGGCGGGGGTTGACCTTTGGCCGACAAGCCCGGTTGTTCTTTTGTCTTAGTAATGCTAGCAGAGGGTTAAATCATATACAATATGATCTGCACGGGAAAATCTGCGCCTTTCGGAACGGCGCGTGTGGGAGAAGGAATATGGCGACGCTGCCGTTGGCCGGCATAAGGGTACTCGACATTTCTCAGGTCATGGCAGGCCCGTTCTGCTGCATGCTGCTGGGCGACATGGGCGCGGACGTCATCAAGATCGAACCGCCCAAGACGGGCGATTCGACCCGCCACTCCATGGGATTCCGCTTGAAGGGGGAGGACAGCCCCGGCTTCCTGGCGCTCAACCGCAACAAGCGCAGCATCGTCCTCAACCTGAAGGACGACGCCGATCGCGAAGTGCTCTATGCGCTGGTCAAGAGCGCCGACGTACTGGTGGAAAATGCCCGCCCCGGCGTCGCGGCGCGGCTGGGCATCGACTATGACACCCTGGCCGCGATCAATCCGCGCCTCGTCTATGCCAGCATTTCCGGCTTCGGCCAGACCGGCCCCTGGGCGCAGCGCCCCGGCTTCGACCTGATCGCGCAGGCCATGTCGGGCATTTTGAGCTCCAACGGCTTTCCCGGCATGGAACCGGCGAAGAACAGCATCGCCGTGGCCGACCTGGGCGCGGGCCTGTTTTCGGCCTACGCCATTCTTTCCGCCATCATCGGCCGGGAAAAGAGCGGGCAGGGCCAATATATCGACGCATCGCTGCTGGAAGCGGCGCTGGGCCTCTCGATCTGGGAAACGACCGAGCTTTGGGGCACGGGCAAGTCGCCCACGCCCATCGGATCGGCCAACCGCATGTCCGCCCCCTATCAGGCGGTGCAGGCGGCGGACGGCTGGTTCGTCATCGGCGCGGCGAATCAGGGCCTCTGGCTGACCTTCCTGCAGGTGCTCGGCCGGCCGGAACTTCAGGACGATCCGCGCTATTCCACCAACGCCGCCCGCGTGACGAACCGCATCGCCCTGATCGAGGATCTGGCGCCGACCTTCCTCACCCGCACGCGGCAGGAATGGATCGACGCCCTGCTGGCGGCGGGCGTCCCCGCCGCGCCGATCCTGGACTATGGCGAAGCGGTCGGCAGCGAGCAGGCCGTCGCCCGCGACATGGTGATGCAGGTGCCGCACCCGGTGGAGGGCGAGTTCAAGGCGCTCGGCTTCCCGGTCAAGATGCGCGGCACGCCGCAGGAGGTCCGCCTGCCCCCGCCGCTGCTCGACGAACATGGCGAGCTGATCCGGCGGGAACTGGCGGAAAGGGGCCTGCTCGCCCCGCAGCGGGAAGCGGCGAAATGAGCGAGGCGCGCCTTATCTATGAGAAGCGGGGCGATCAGGCCCATATCCGCTTCGACAACCCGGCCGCCCACAATGCGCTGACCGGCGCGATGTGGCACGACCTGCGCGATGCGGCGCGGGACATAGCGGCCGACCGCTCCATCCGCGTCGCCGTGTTCCGCGGCGTCGGCGGCAAGGCGTTCATATCCGGCACCGACATCTCCAAATTCGCGGATTATGAAAGCGGCCGGCAAGGCGTCGATTATGAACGCGACATCGACGAATGCATGGGCGCTCTCGACGCCATACCCTGCACCACCATCGCGGTGGTGGAGGGGTGGGCCGTGGGCGGCGGCATCAACATCTCCTCCGCCTGCGATTTCCGCATCGCGACGCGGGACGCGCGCTTCGGATCGCCGATCGGTCGCACCATCGGCAATTGCCTGTCGGCCGCCAGCGTGGCGCGGATCGGCGCGGCGGTGGGCCTGCAACGGGCGAAGCGCATGGTGCTGCTGGGCGAGATGCTGACGGCCGAGGAACTGCTCGCCAGCGGCTTCCTGCTGCGGATCGTGGAGCGCGAGACGCTGGATGCGGAGGCCGAGGCGCTGGCCCGACGCGCCGCCGAAAACGCGCCGCTCACCACCCGCGCCACCAAGGAGACGATCCGGCGCATGACCTTCGGCGCCTTGCCCGATGTCGAGGATCTGATTGCGCAGGTCTATGGCAGCGCCGATTTCCGGCAGGGCGTGGCCGATTTCCTGGCGCGCACGAAGAAGCTGCCGGACTGGACCGGCGCCTGAGGCGGAACGGGGCGGCGGTTCCGCCGCCCCGCCCCTTATTTACCGCATTTGCATTCCGGCCCCGCCTTGGCCGGTTCGGGCCTTTGCGCCACGATCCTGACATTGGGCATCAGCGCCGCATTGGGCGGCAGCGCCAGGTCGCCGGCGGGAAAGCCGTTGGCTTCGAACATATAGGCTTCGATGTCCGCGACCTTCCGCCCGCCCAGGCTGCCCGGCGCGTTGAGCGGCATGGTCGTCTGGATGCGCGCGAACAGGTCGCCCGCGGACGTGTTGTTCCAGTTGTTGAGGAATGTCGGCCCGACCAGCGCGGGCGCGACGTCGATCCCGGCCAGCGTGTCGCCATGGCAGGCGGCGCAATTTTCCGCATAGGCGGCCTTGCCGCGCTCCGCCTGATCCTTGGTGTAGACCCCGGTCCAGACGTGGCGTTCCGGCGCCTGCGCGCGCGTCACGACCGCCCCGCCCGCCAGCAGCAGCGCGCCCGCCAGCCAATATCCCCGCGTCACCTTGCCCATCAAGCCACTCCTGCCATTAAGCCACTCCGGGAAGTCGGAACGCCACCAGTTCGGCGCTGTAATTGCCGCCGCCGATGGCGACGACGATATATTGGCGGTTGTTCAGCATATAGGTCATGGGCGATCCGCTCTGCGGCGCGGGCATGTAGACCGCGCCCTTCTCCTCGCCCGTGGCCTTGTCATAGGCGCGCAGCATCGCGCCCCTGATGCCATATTCATTGGTGTAGAAGCCCGCCTCGCCGCAGATCACCAGGCTCTTGGTGCAGAGCGGCCCCAGATTCCCCGCCCGGCCGGTGCGGGGAATCTTCAGTCCCTTGAGCGCCGGATGGTTGCGGACATTGTCCGGCGTCTCGCCATGGGCGACCTGCCATTTGAGGTCGCCCTTGCTGAGGTCGATGGCGGTGATGCGGCCATAGGGGGGCTTGAGCAGCGGCAGGCCCTGCACGGTCAGGAAGCCGGGCGGCGGGCCGGAGCCGGGCTTCGCCGCCGGGGGCCGCATGAAGGGCGTCGGCGCCGCCGCGCCCATCGCCACCTGCGGCCGCACTTCGGACCCGGCAATGCCATGCACATGCGGAAATTCGGAGACGCTGGGGTCGTCGTTCGGGATGATGCCGATCACCGACGGCTGGGTCTTCGAATAGACGAAGACGGTATGGCTTTCCGGGTCGTAGCAGCCGCCCGGCCAGTTGGTGCCGCCCTGGATGCCCGGAACGGAGATGGTGCCCCAGCGGCCGGGCTTGCTGACCACGGGCGGCGTGTAGAGCGGCCCGATCTTGTACTGCTTCACCAGCTCCACCGCCTGCTTGCGCAGTTCCGGCGTGAAGTCGATGAGGTCGTCCATGCCGATGCCCTGCACGTCATAGGCGGGCGGCTTGGTCGGAAAGGGCTGGGTCTTGGCATACCATTCGCCCGGCACGTCGCCCGCCTCCACCGGCCGCTCGACAATGGGCCAGATCGGCTGGCCGTTGGTGCGGTCCAGCACATAGAGGAAGCATTGCTTGGTCGGCTGGGCCAGCGCCTTCACCGTCCTGCCGTTCACCGGAATGTCGCACAGGATCGGCGCGCAGGGAATATCGCGGTCCCACAGGCCATGATGGACAAGCTGGTAATGCCAGCGCCGCACGCCCGTCTCCAGGTCCAGCGCGACCAGCGATTCCCCGAACAGCGCATTGCCGCGGCGGAACATGCCCATCTCGTCGCCGGTGGGCAGTTCCACCGGCACATAGACCAGCCCCAGTTCCTCGTCGGCGGACATTTCCGCCCAGACGCCGCCATTGCCGGCTTCGTCGGCGTCGCCGTTCAGCCAGCTGTCATAGCCATATTCGCCCTTTTTCGGGATGGTGTGGAATATCCATTTGCGCTTGCCGGTGCGCACGTCGAAGCCGCGCACATAGCCCTTCACATTCTTGCGCACCGCCGGCACGTCGCCCGCCGTATGCGCCGCGCCCACCACCACCGTGTCGCGGGCGACGAGCGGCGTCGCGTGCAGCCCGACATCGGCGGTTTCCGGGTCCAGTTCCTGGTCGAAGTCCTTTTTCAGGTCGACCACGCCGTTCACGCCGAAGGCCGGATCGGGAATGCCGGTCGCCGCGTCCAGCGACACAAGCTGATAGCCGATGGTCACGAACAGGATGCGTTCCTGCTTGCCGTCGGTCCAGTAGGAACAGCCATGGCCCGAAAGCTGGCGCGGCGAATTGAGCGCGCGCTGCCCCTCATCCTTGCGGAACATCCAGAGCAGTTCGCCGGTCGCCGCGTCGACGGCCACGCAATCGCGCCGCGACCCGGCGGTCAGGAACAGCCGCCCCTTGACCAGCAGCGGCGTCGGTTCGAACTGATATTCCTTGCGCGCCCCCAATATGTCGGTCTTGAAACTCCACGCGACCTGAAGGTCGCTGAAATTGTCGGCGTTGATCTGGTCGAGCGGCGAGTAGCGCGTATTGGCCTGGTCGGCCGCATAATGGCGCCATTCGGTGTCCGGCCCGCCGGGCAGTTCCTGCGCCATGGCGCGCCGCACCGGGGCCGTGCCGATGGTCGCGGCGACGGCGACCGTCCCGCCCAACAGCCTGCGTCGGGTCATCTTCAACATCGCGCTTTAGGCCCCTTCCCTCTCTCTTTCCCGGCTGCGGCTTACCAGCTCACCGCGATATATTTGGCTTCGCAATATTCCAGCAGGCCGTGATGTCCGCCCTCGCGCCCCAGGCCGCTCTGCTTGACGCCGCCGAAGGGCGCGGCGGCGTCCGACACCAGGCCGCGATTGACCGCCACCATGCCCGCCTCGATCCGCTCCGCCAGTTGCAGCCCGCGCTTGAGGTCGGCGGTATAGACATAGGCGGCCAGGCCATATTCGGTCGCATTGGCCAGCGCCACCGCCTCCGCCGGATCGTCGAACGGGATCACCGCCGCGACCGGGCCGAACACCTCCGTCGTCAATATCTCCGACCCCGGCTGGACGTTCGCGATCACCGAGGGCGGGTAGAAGAAGCCCGCGCCCTCCGGCGTCCTGCCGCCCAGCCTGACCTCCGCGCCGCGCGCCACGGCATCCGCCACCAGATGCTCGATCTTGTCGATCGCCTGCCGGTTGATCATCGCGCCGCACTGGGTCGCGCTTTCCGTGCCGGGGCCCATCTTCATCGCGCCCATGCGCTCCGCCAGCTTCGCGACGAAGGCGTCATGGATGCCGCGCTGGACGTAGAAGCGGTTGGCCGCCGTGCACGCCTCCCCCGCATTGCGCATCTTGGCGATCATCGCGCCCTCGATCGCCTCGTCGATGTCGGCATCGTCCAGCACCAGGAACGGCGCGTTGCCGCCCAGTTCCATGGACGAGCTGATGACCTGGTCCGCCGCCTGGCGCAGCAGGATGCGGCCGACCTCGGTCGATCCGGTGAAGGACAGCTTGCGCACGCGCGGGTCGTGCAGGATGCCGCTGCACAGCGGGCCCGGATCGCTGCTGTTGACGACATTGACCACGCCCGCGGGCACGCCCGCCCGGCGCATGATCTCCGCCACGGCGAGCGCCGTCAGCGGCGTTTCCTCGGCCGGTTTCAGGATGCAGGTGCAGCCCGCCGCCAGCGCCGGGGCGATCTTGCGCGTCGCCATCGCCGCCGGGAAGTTCCAGGGCGTGATCAGCAGGGCGATGCCGATGGGCTGATATTGCACCATGATGCGGTTGGCGCCGGACGGCGAGACGGCCAGTTCCCCGTTGATGCGCACCGCCTCCTCCGCATACCAGCGGAAGAATTCGGCGGCATAGGCCACCTCCCCCCGCGCGTCGGGCAGCGCCTTGCCATTTTCCAGCGATATGAGCTGCGCCAGCCATTCCTGCTCCGCCATCATCGCATGGAAGCAGGCGAGCAATATGTCGGCGCGCCTGCGCGGCGGGGTCGCGGCCCAGTCCGCGGCGGCCGCGGCGGCGGCGTCCACGGCGGCGATGCCCTCGGCCGGGCTGGCGTCGGCGACGGAGGTCAGCACCGTCTCCGTCGCGGGGTTGAGGATGTCGATGCGCCTGCCGCTGGCGGCGGGCACCCACGCCTCCCCGATCAGCAGGTCGGTCGGAATGGCGAAGGGGCCGGCATGGCCGTCGGTCGTCGTGCAGCTATAGCTTTGCGTCGTCATGGGAAACCTTGTTCGAGAAGTCAGGCTGACTTGAGCGCCGCCCGCTCGCCGGCAAAGGCGGCGCGGGTGATGCTCTGCATCGCCGGGAGATCGAGGGGACGGGGATTGTTCTTGACCAGCCTGGCGGCGTTCAGGGCGTTTTCCGCCACGAAGTCCTGCTGCTCCGCCTTCAGCCCCAGCGCCGCCAGGGAGCGGGGGATGTCGACGCTGCCCAGCAGGTCCGCGACCGCATCGATGAACGCCTGAGACATGTCCTCCTCCGCCGCGTCGGGCAGTCCCACCGTCCGCGCCAGTTCGGCGAAGGCCGGGACGCAGAAGGGACGGTTGAACTGCATGACATAGGGCAGCAGCGTCGCCACCCCGTCGCCATGCGCGGTGTGCGTCAGGTTGCCGACCGGATATTGCAGCGCATGCGCCGCCGCCGTGCCCGCCGTGCCGAAGGCGCAGCCCGCCGCCAGCGCCGCCAGCATCAGCCCCTCGCGCGCCTCCATGTCGCCGCCGTCGCGATAGGCCCGCTCCAGGAAGCGGAAGATGTTGTCGACCGCCAGCCGGGCGAAATGGTCCGACAACAGGTTCTTGCCCACGAACACATGATCCTGCGTCAGCATCGGGTCGGCCGGGCGCGCCAGCGTCGTATAGGCCTCCACCGCATGGGTCAGCGCGTCGGCGCCGGAACAGGCGGTCAGGGCGGGCGGGCAGGTGGCGGTCAGTTCCGGATCGCAGATCGCGACCAGCGGGATCAGATGCGGGCTGGCGATGCCGACCTTCACCCCGCGCTCGTCGTCGGACACCACGGCGACCGGCGTCACTTCCGATCCGGTGCCCGCCGTCGTCGGCATGGCGATCAGCGGCATGACCGGGCCGGGCACGGCGAATTCGCCATAATAGGACCGGATGTCGCCGCCATGGGTCAGCAGCACGGCGACGACCTTGGCCATGTCCATCGAACTGCCGCCGCCGATGCCGACGACCAGATCGGGGGCGAAGCCGCGCACTTCGTCGACGCAGGCATTGATCGATCCGATCGGCAGGTCGGGGATCGTCCGGTCGAAGACCCGGACCTCCAGCCCATGGGCTTTCAGGTCCGCGACCATGGCGTGGAATTCGGGCTGGGCGGCCTGCCGCTCATCGGTGCAGAGCAGGGCGCGGCTGCCCAGCTTGCCGGCGGCGGAGCCGAGCGCGTGGCGCTGCCCGCGCCCGAACAGGACGGAACGGGGCAGGCGCAGCGCGCCGAAGGCGGTATGGACGTCGCTCACTTCTTCCTACCATCCGCGCCAAATTGTTTCAGATAGGCGATGATGTCGGCGCGATCCTGCGCGGCGGCCATGCCGGGGAAGATCATCTTCGTGCCGGGGACCAGCTTCGACGGGCCTTGCAGCAGCTTGTCGATGCTGGCCTCGTCCCATTTGATGCCCGACGCCTTCATCGCGGGCGAATAGCCATAGCCGCCTTGGCTGCCCGCCGCCCGGCCGACCACGCCGTTCAGCGACGGCCCCATGGCGCGCGCCGGGTTCGGCCCGACCTTGTGGCAGGCGGCGCAGCGCGCGAAAA
>NZ_ATDO01000027.1:0-1406 GCF_000445085.1 Sphingobium sp. HDIP04
AAAAGCTGCTGCCCGTGCGCGGCATTTCCCTTCGGCGCGGGGGCGGCGACCGCCGCGCCGGCGATCACCGCGCCGATGCCCGCAGCGAATATCCAAGTCTTCACCTAAGCAACCTCCTGTCGTGCGCGCCATGCGCGCGATGTTCAGATTTCTTCCGGGGCCCGCGCCCCCTGCCCGTCTTCCAGCCTGCGCGAGGCGTCGATGCGCAGGAACAGCGCCGCCGCGATCAGGCAGAGGACGGAAAGAACCGCAAAGGCGGCGAACCAGCCGCTCATGCTGACGATATAGCCGGTGACCGCCGCCGCGACCGCCGCGCCGCTGTTGCCCAGCGTGTTCATGACCGCCGACACCGACCCCGCATATTCGCCGCCGATGTCGAGCGTCACAGCCCAGGACACGCCGACCGTCAGCTCCAGCCCGAACAGCGCGATGCAGAAGCACAGGATGCTGGCCACATGCCCGTCCATGGCGGCGGCCAGCGGGATCATCGCGGCCGCCGTCAGGAAGCCGACCACGGCGACCGAGCGGCGCGCCATCTTCAGCCCCGCGCCGCGCTTCACCAGCAGGTCCGACGCCCATCCGCCCATCAGGTCGCCCACCACCCCCGCCATCAGCGGCAGGCTGGCGAACAGGCCCATCAACGCGATGTCGAACCCCCGCGCATCGTGCAGATATTTGGGGAACCAGGTCAGGAAGATGTTGATGCAATAGGCGTAGCAGAAATACATGGCCGACAGCACCCAGAGCTGCGAATTGGCCAGCAGGTGCCGCCACGGCACGCTCACCCGCGCCCGGCCCGCGCCCAGCGCGCCCTCGATCATCGCCAGTTCGGCGCCGTTGACCGCCGGATGCTCGCGCGGCGTGTCGCGATAGTACCAAAACCACAGGGCCGCCCAGCCGATGCCGATCAGCGCGAAGGCCATGAAGGGCATGCGCCAGCCGAACTGGACGATCAGCAGCGCGACGAACACCGGCGTCACCGCCCCGCCCAGCCGCGCCCCCGCATGGGTGACGCCCTGCGCCCAGCCGCGTTCCGACGGCAGCATCCAGCGCGACAAGGACCGGGTGGCGATGGGAAATGCCCCCGCCTCCCCCATGCCGAACAGGAAGCGGCACACCATCATCGACCCGGCCGACCAGGTCAGCGCCGTGGCGGCGGTGAAGGTCGACCACCAGAGCACCACGCCCGTCAGCGCGCGGCGCGGCCCGAACCTGTCGCCCAGCCAGCCGCCGGGTATCTGGAACAGCGCATAGGCGATGGAGAAGGACGCGAAGATCCAGCCCATCGTCACGGGCGAGAAGCCATATTCCTTCTCGATCACCGGGGCCGCCGTGGCGATCACGACGCGGTCCATATAGGTGATGAGATAGGCCAGCACCGTCAGCCACAGGACGACATGGCGCGC
>NZ_ATDO01000028.1:0-14144 GCF_000445085.1 Sphingobium sp. HDIP04
CCGCGCCGGCTCCGGCGGCGGCGCCGCGCGGTTCCGCGACGTTTGCCTCGCCGGTCACGGGCGGGGTCCGCAGGCATCGGCGGCGCGGCCGGTGCAGGTCTGCCAGATGGTCGGCACCTTGTTGCCGGCGATATAGACGGCGTCGATGGCGCGGGTGTTGCGGATGTCCGCGGTGGGATCGCGGTCCAGCACCAGCAGGTCGGCCCATTTGCCCGGCGCGACCGTGCCGATGTCCCTGGCCCCCATGAATTCCGCATTGGCGCTGGTCGCCGCGGTGATCGCCTGCATCGGCGTCACCCCGGCCTTCACCATCAGTTCCAGTTCCCAATGCGCGAAATAGCCGGGGAAGCGCGCCGTCGGGCCGCTGTCCGTGCCCATGCCATATCGGATGCCCGCCTTCGCCTCCGCCGCGAAATTGTCCATCGCATATTGCAGGGTGGGCGCATATTTGGGGAAGTTGGGCGCCGCGCCCAGCTTCGCCGCCCGCTCCGGACTGGCCAGTTCCTTCAGCACGGCGGGCGTCACCCCCCGCGCGAAGAAGGGATCGTCCAGGAAGGGCAGCGTCTTGTAGGTGAAGGACGCCTCGCGGCTCAGCGTCGCGGCCATCTGCCACACGCCCCTGGCCTTCATCTGGCCCAGCAGCGCGTCGTCAACGGCGCGGTCACGCACGGAATGGGCGAAGGCGTCCACGCCTTCCCGCGTCAGTTCGGCGGCGTTGGAATAATAGAAGATATGCGCGACGGCCTTCTTCCCGTCCTTGTGCGCCTGGTCGATCACGGCGCTGCTGATCGGGGGCGGCATGCGTTCCTCCAGCATGCCGAATTCGTCGTCGACCCACAGCTTGATGAGGTCAGCGCCCTTGGCCGCCTCCCTGTCCACCATCGCCCGCGCCTCTTCGGGCGTGGCGACCGACTGGTCGAGGCCGGCGACGCCGCCATAGCTGCCCTTGAAGACCACGCCCTGCCCCACGGTATAGACCCGCGACATCGCCGCGCGGCCCTTGCGCCGCTGCTGGATCGGGAAGATCATGTCCTTTTCCGTCCCCAGCGTCTGGACGGTGGTGACGCCATAGGCGGCGTAGGTGCGGAGCTGCTTCTCGATATTTTCCGGCGTCTGATATTGCAGGTTCTGGGTGATGCCGTCGACCAGCCCCAGATGGACATGGCTGTCGATCAGGCCGGGCATCAGATATTTGCCCTTCAGCCTTTCGACCTTCGCGCCCGCCGGCGCCTTGAGCTTCGCGACCGGCCCGACCCATTTGATCCGCCCGTCCGTCATGACCAGCGCCTGGTTCGCCGCGGGTGCCTTTCCGGTGCCGTCGATCAGCGTGAAGTCGCGCAGCACCGTGGTTTCGGCCATCGCCGTCGCCGGAAGTCCGGCGAGCATCGCGACCGTCAGGCTGACAAGTGAAAAACCGGCTTTCATGGCTGACCGCATATCCATCCTCTCCAGACCTATTTCATATCCTATATGATCTGGTAAGCCCGTGGTAAGTGGTTGCCGCAGGCGCGTCAAGGGCCTTTCCCACCTTGTCGAACGGTCGGGCGGCCCGCGCCGCGCATCGTTCCGAAAGCCGGTGCCAAGGACGCGAGCGCCATGGCCCGCCCGTCCCCGGCCGGCGGGTTCGCGCTTCAGGCGGCCATGGCCGTCAGCGGGGCGACGTGCCGTTCGCCCGGTCCATCCGCTGCTGAGAACAGGTCAGATGGTCGCGCACCGACTGTTCCGCCGCGACGGGATCGTGCGCCAGCAGGGCGGCGATGATCGCCTGATGCTCCCGCGCCGCCACTTCGGGCGCATTGGGCTGGGCGCTGTTCTGGTAGAGCGATCGGAAGATCTGGAGATGCGCGTGCAGCCGCTCGATCGTCTCCTCGATCAGGCGGTTGCCGCTGCCCTTGGCGATCAGCCGATGGAGCAGCGCGTCCGCCTCCGCGAAGCGGGCATAGGCCTGCTCGTCGCGCTCGACGACCGCGTCCATGTCCGCCTGGATCGACTGGAGGATGGAGAGCGTCTCGTCGTCCATCTGCTCGGCGGCGCGGGCGGCGGCATAGGGTTCGATCAGCAGGCGCAGCGTGTAGAGGTCATGCACCTCCTCCGGCGTCATCTGCGGGCTGGCGCGGTAGCCGACATTGGTGGTCTTGTAGACCAGCTTCTCCGCCTCCAACTGGCTCAGCGCCTCGCGAATCGGGGTCTGCGAAATGCCGAGCTGCCGCGCCACGGTATCGATGGGGATGCGTTCGCCCGGCGCGATCTTCACCGTCATCAGCATGGAGAGAAGATGCTCATAGGCGCGCTCCACCAGCGTCGGGCCGGAAGCGGCGCGCGCTGCGGGACCGATGGCGCTGGCAGGCTGTGACATATTGTGCAGGTCGGACATGATCGCCGCTTATAGGGTCGGATACGGAACATATAGGATATTTTCGTCGCAATGGCGATGGCGTTCTTGCAAAGGCAGGGCGGCCCGAGGGAAATCGTCACGGTCTCAGCCCATCGGCCCGATGCGCACGGCCCCGCCGGAATCCGGCGTCGCGCCCAGGCCGCGATAGTCGATGATGACGGGATGGCGCGTCTCCATCGGCCGGTGGTGGGTCGCGGCGACGACCAGGATGCTCGCACCGGCGCGTTCCGCCGCCATGATGCCGGCGACCGAATCCTCGATCACCAGGCAACGGTCCGCCCTCGTCCCCAGGCGCTCGGCCGCCAGATGGAAGCAGTCCGGCGCGGGCTTGCCGCGTTCCACGTCCTCCGCCGCGATCAGCAGCGGCGGTGCGGGCAGGCCCGCCGCCCGGATGCGGCGCTGGGCAAGCCGGCGCGGGGCGGAGGTGACGACGGCCCAGCGGCAATCGGCCAGCGCGGCCAGGAACGCCGCCGCGCCCTCAATGGCCTCTATCCCCTCGACCGCGTCGATCTCCGCCTGGGTGACGAGCGCCGCCTCCGCCACCGGATCGACGCCGGGCAGCCCCAGCCGCCTGATCGTCTCCACCGACTGAACGCCATGGACGGTCGGCAGGAAGGTGTCGACATCCAGCCCATGGCGCAGCGCCCATTCACCCCAGACGCGTTCCGCCGCCTTGATCGAATTCAGGATCGTGCCGTCCATGTCCAGCAGCACAGCATCCACGGACCTGTGTTCCATCAGCGTCGTCATCCCTGCGAAAAGGCCTTCAGGCTGTATCGACATTCAGAAGATGGCGAGCCGAAAATGGTGGTTTTCCGTGACCCGGCGCGCAGCCTACTCAAAGTAGGTGAGCACCGGAAGCACGGAAAAGCGTCATTTGCAGGCCGTCAGGGCTGAATGTCGATACAGCCTAGGGGCGGGTCGGGGCCCGCACCATGCCTCCTACACAGGGGCGGATCGAAACGCACGTCCGTTTCGATCCGCCGGCGCGCCGCCGGACCGGCGGGTCACTTCGCCGTCGTCTCGACCCTGGCGTGACTGCCTTCCTCGCCCGGACGGATCTTGCCGCCGAACAGCATCTTCAGCTTGCCGGTCAGGGACACGTCCGCCTCCCACAATTCCGCCTCGTCGATGTCGAAGCGCAACAGGGCCAGATTGGGGTCCGACTTGCCGCCGGGGAACCAGGCTTCGACCGTGGTCGACCACAGCTTGTCGATCATCGCGGGATCATTTTCGATGCGCGCTTGGCCCGCGAAGCAGGCGAAGAAGTCGTGCCCCTTGGAAACGAACTGCCCCATCGCCGCGCCGCCGCCGGCCAGGCGGTTGTCCTTGCCGATGAAGAACCACAGCCTGTCCACCTGGTCCTCGTCCAATTGGACGGTGAGCGGCTCGCTATGCTGTCCGCTGCCCGTCAGGCCCAGCATCATGAAGGGGCTGTCGGCCATCCGATCCCACAGATGGTCCTTCAGCTTTCGCGCATCGGTCATGATCGTCTCCTGATTTATGGAACCGGCTATACGAACGGCAGGCGCGAAGGGTCCGCCATGCTCGACGGCCGCCATGCTCGACGGGATGAAGCCGATCGGCCGTCCAGGCGTTGTCCACCCATGATCTTCGCCGATTTCCTCCGCAACCGTCGCCGCGAGCAGCTGTCGGAGCGCGATCTCGCGGCGCTGGAGGCCAGCGTCAGCCAGGTGCGCAAGACCCAGGCGCGCCAGCTTATCGCCCAGGCGGGCGAGCCGATCGCGTACAGCACCTATCTGATGGAAGGGTTCATCTGCCGCTACATGGACGACCGCAACGGCCTGCGCCAGCTCGTCGCTGTCCATGTCCCCGGCGATTTCGTCGACCTGCACGGCTATCCGCTGGGGCGGCTGGACCATGATGTCGCGACCCTATGCGCCTCCCGGATCGCCATGGTCCCGCATGAGGCGCTGGACGGCCTGCTGGCGCAGCGGCCCAATCTGACGAAGCTGCTGTGGTTCAGCACGCTGCTGGACGCGGCCATGCACCGGGAATGGATATTCCGCCTTGGCCGGCTGGACGCCATGGCGCGGATCGCGCATTTCTTCTGCGAGATCGAGGCGAAGCTGCGCGCCGTGGGGCTGAGCGACGGCAGCCGGTTCGCGCTGCCGCTGACCCAGGCGGACCTGGGCGAGGCCTGCGGCATGACGTCGGTGCACATCAACCGCATGCTGCGGGAACTCCGCGAACGGGAACTGCTCCAGGTCCAGCGCGGGCGGGTCACCATCTTCGACCTCGCCGCCCTGCGGCGGCTGTGCGATTACGACCCGTCCTATCTGTTCATCGGCGGCTGAGGGAACCGCATCCGCCCGCAAAGCGTCCTTTGCACCCGAACGGAAGAGGAGAATCCATGACCCGAGACGGCGTTTTCGATGAATCCGGCAAGGCCTATGCCGAGGAAGGACAGGTGATGCTGGACGGTCCCGACGGCGTCGCCATCAGCATGACGCCCGATGCGGCGGAAGAGACGGGGAACGAACTGATCCGCGCCGCGGCGGAGGCGCGGCAACAGATCGACGATAGCGCGCGGGGCGCGCCCGGCCCATGAGCCGCATCGGACCGGCGGGACTTGATCGAAATCAATCTGCGACACATTCAGGGCCGCCGCTTCTCGTGGTAATCGCCGATGCTCCTGCTCTGAAAGGGAGATGACGTGGAGACCTATTCGACCAAACAGGCCCTGGCGGGCGTGGATGGCCTGGACGACATTCTTTCCGGCGGGCTGACCCGCGGCCGCGTGTTCCTGCTGGAAGGCAGTCCGGGCACGGGCAAGACCACCATAGCGACGCAGTTCCTGATCGAGGGCGCGAGGCGCGGCGAACGCTGCCTCTACATCACCCTGTCCGAAACCGAGGAAGAGATGCGCGAAAGCGCCGCGTCGCACGGCTGGACGCTGGAGGGGGTGGACCTGTTCGAACTGGTCCCTCCCGAAAGCCTGCTGGACGAGCAGCAGCAGCAAAGCCTGCTCTATTCGTCGGACCTGGAACTGGGCGAGACCACCCGCCGCATCTTCGACGCGTTCGAACGGGTCCGGCCGGACCGGGTGGTGCTGGACAGCCTGTCGGAAATCCGCCTGCTGGCGCAAAGCTCGCTGCGCTACCGCCGCCAGATCCTGGCGCTCAAGCATTTCTTCTCGAAACAGAATGCGACCGTGCTGATGCTGGACGACCTGACGGCCGAGGTCGCGGACAAGACAGTGCACAGCGTCGCCCATGGCGTCATCCGGCTGGAGGAGCTGTCGCTCGACTACGGCCCGGAGCGCCGCCGGATGCGCGTCATCAAATATCGCGGCCGGCATTTTCGCGGCGGCTTCCACGATTTCGTCATCGAAAGGGGCGGCGTCCGCGTCTTCCCCCGGCTGGTGTCGGCCGAACACAAGACCGATTTCCAGCGCGACGTGCTGAAAAGCGAGTCCACCGAACTCGACGCCCTGCTGGGCGGGGGGATAGAGCGCGGTTCGAGCGTGCTCGTGCTGGGCCCGGCGGGCACGGGCAAGTCGCTGCTCGCCCTCACCTTCGTCACGGCGGCGGTCGCGCGCGGGGAAAAGGCGGCGATGTTCGTCTTCGACGAGGAGATGGGCCTGCTTTTCAGCCGCGCCCTGGGCCTGGGCATCGACATGCGGGCCATGGCCGACAGCGGCGACCTGATCGTCGAGCAGGTGGACGCGGCCGAACTGTCCCCCGGCGAATTTTCCCAGCGGGTGCGCAACTGCGTGGAACGATATGGGGTGAGGACCGTCGTCATCGACAGCCTGAACGGCTATCAGTCCGCCATGCCGGAGGAGAATGCGCTGGTCCTGCACATGCATGAACTGCTGCAATATCTGAACCGGCAGGGGGCCACCACCTTCCTCACCGTCGCGCAGCATGGACTGGTGGGCGACATGAAGACGCCGGTCGACGTCACCTATCTGGCCGACACGGTCATCCTGCTGCGCTATTTCGAGGCGCTGGGCCGGGTACGCCGCGCCATGTCGATCATCAAGAAGCGCACCGGATCGCATGAGGACACGATCCGGGAGTTCCGCATCGGTTCCTACGGCATCCGCCTGGGCGAACCGCTGATCGGCTTCCAGGGCGTGCTGCGCGGCGTGCCGCATTTCGTCGGCGGCGCGCCCGCGCTGCTGGAAGACGAGGAGGCGTGATCCCGCACCTGTCCGAACGGGCGCTCATTCTCGCTCCGATCGGGCGCGATGCGGAGATCGCGGCATCGATGCTGGCGGAGGCGGGATTGCGCTCGCATGTCTGCCGGGACCTTCCCGACCTGCTGGGCGGCATCGACAACGGCGCCGGCTTCGCGCTGGTGACGGAGGAGGCGCTGCACAATCGCGACCTGTATCCCCTGGTCGGCTGGTTGCAGAACCAGCCGGAATGGTCGGACTTCCCCTTCATCCTGCTGACCCGGCGCGGCGGCGGGCTGGAGCGCAACCCGTCGGCGTCCCGCTATCTGGAGATGCTGGGCAACGTCAATTTCCTGGAGCGGCCCTTCCACCCCACCACGCTGATCAGCCTCGCCCGGTCGGCGCTGCGCGGCCGCCGCCGGCAATATGACGCCCGCGCAAGGCTGGATGAACTGCATCGCGGCGCGGAGAAATATCGATCCCTGTTCGATTCGATCGAGGCGGGCTTCTGCATCATAGAGATGATCTTCGACGATGCGGGGAAGCCGGTCGACTATCGCTTCATCGAAACCAATCCCGCCTTCGCGCGCCATACCGGCCTCAGCGACGCGGTGGGAAAGAGCATGCGATCGCTGGTGCCGGGGCATGAACAGCATTGGTTCGACATTTACGGCCAGGTGGCCCGCACCGGCGAGGCCGTCCGCTTCGAGGACGCGGCAGAGGCGCTGGGCGGCTATTGGTACGATGTCTACGCCTTTCGCGTGGGCGATCCCAAAGCGCCCCAGGTCGCCGTGCTGTTCAACGACATCACCGAACGCCGCCGCATGGAGGCGGCGCTGCGCCGGAGCGAGGAGCGGCTGCGCGCGCTCAACGAGACGCTGGAGGAACGCGTGCAGCAGCGGTCGCATGAACTGGAACTGGCGCAGGAGGCGCTGCGCCAGTCGCAGAAGCTGGAGTCCATGGGCCAGTTGACCGGCGGCGTCGCCCATGATTTCAACAACCTGCTGACGCCGATCGTCGGCAGCCTCGACCTGCTCCACCGCCGCGGCCTGGGCACGGATCGGGAGCGGCGGCTGATCGAGGGCGCACTGCAATCCGCCGACCGGGCGAAGATGCTGGTGCAAAGGCTGCTCGCCTTCGCGCGGCGGCAACCGCTGCAACCCACCGCCATCGACATAGGCGGGCTGGTGCGGGACATGCGCGACCTGATCGTCAGCACGTCCGGCCCGCGGGTGCAGGTCGAACTGGCGGTGGCGGAAGGCCTGCCGGCCGCCCATGCCGACGCCAACCAGATCGAAATGGCGTTGCTGAACCTGGCGGTGAATGCGCGCGACGCCATGCCCGATGGCGGACAGCTTCGCATCGGCGTGACATGCGACAGCATGGCGGCCGACAACCGGCTGCGCCTGCGGGAGGGACGCTATGTCCGCCTGTCGGTGGCCGACACCGGCATCGGCATGGACCAGCAGACCGCCGAAAAGGCGATAGAACCCTTCTTCACGACCAAGGGCGTGGGCCAGGGGACCGGCCTTGGCCTGTCGATGGTGCACGGCCTGGCCGCGCAACTGGGCGGGGGCCTCACCATCGAAAGCGCCGTGGGCCAGGGCACGACGATCAGCCTCTGGCTGCCGACCAGCGAGATCGAGGCGGGAAGGGACGCGGCCGGGCCGGACACCGCGCCCGTGAAGCTGGACCATGGCATGGCGCTGGTGGTGGACGATGAGGAACTGGTGCGCGCCAGCACCGTGCATATGCTGCGCGAACTGGGATATGACGTGCTGGAGGCCAGTTCCGCCGAACATGCGCTGGCGATCATGAAGGCCGAGCCGGACATCGACGTGCTGGTCACCGATCATCTGATGCCGGGCACGACCGGCACCGACCTGATCGAGCAGGCACGGGTGCTCAAGCCCGCGATCCGGGCGCTGCTGATTTCGGGCTATGCCGAAAATGCCGGGATTTCGGCGGAACTGCCGCGGCTGACCAAGCCTTTCAAGCAGATCGATTTGGCCAAGAGCCTTGCCGCGCTGTGACGGCGGGATGGCTCCGGCAGCGCGTTCAAGGCGGATTGCGCAAGGAATTGCAGGGGTTGGCGTGGAACTTTTCCGGCGCGGCCGCGTAACGACTCCGCGGCGCGCGGGGGATCATCGCATCAGGCCTCGCGTCGGGGGCAAGCGCAATGGGCAGCGCGGGGGGATAATGGGAATGGCATGGGCTTTTGGCGGCGCGGCGTTCGGCGGAGTGGCCGTGGGCCTTCTATCCCTATGCTGCACCGCCGCCCAGGCGCAGAGCCTGGAAGAATTGCGCGACATGCCGATCGCCGCCCTGTCGAAGCTGGACGTCACCTCCGTCACCCGGTCGACGGCGTCGCTGGCCGATTCCCCGGCGTCGATCTACGTCATCACCCATGACGACATCGTCCGTTCGGGCACGCTGACGCTGCCGGGCATTCTCCGGCTCGCGCCCAATCTGCAGGTCATGCGCGGCGGCCCCAACAATACGGTCATTGCCGCCCGGGGGATGGGCGGCAATGACGCCGCGCAGAGTTTCTCCAACAAGCTGCTGGTGCTGATCGACGGCCGCAGCGTCTATTCGCCGCTCTATTCCGGCGTCTATTGGGACATGCAGGACATTTTGCCGGAGGATGTCGACCGCATAGAGGTGATTTCCGGCCCCGGCGCCACGCTGTGGGGGTCCAACGCGGTCAACGGCGTGATCAACATCATCACCCGCGACGCGGGGGCCTCCCAGGGCCTGTACGGCACGGGCGTGGTCGGCAACAGCACCTATGACCTGGGGTTGCGCTATGGCGGCCATGCCGGCGGCAACGCCAGCTACCGCCTGTTCGTGAAGCGGCACGAGAATTTCGAGAGCGCGAACGACGCGGACGACGGCAATCGCCGGACCCAGGGCGGCTTCCGCTTCGACTGGAACGCGACGCCCGACGACGCGCTGATGGTGCAGGGGGACGGCTATTACGGTTCCCGCTCGCAGGGGGCCGCGCCGGACGAGAGCCTGCACGGCTACGACCTGCTTGCCCGCTGGCGCCATGGCGCGGCGTCCGGGGCCACGCTCCAGCTCCAGGCCTATTACGATCACAGCGCCCGCAAGATCGAGAATGACGGCGGCCGCTTCGCGCTCGACACCTTCGACGTGGAGGGGCAGCACAGCTTCGCGCTCGGCTCCGGCCACAACATCGTCTGGGGCGGCGGCGCGCGCCTCAGCCGCTATGTGATCCGCAACATTCCCGGCCTGGACTTCGTGCCCGACCGGCGAAACCTTTTCGTCGGCAATCTGTTCGCGCAGGACAGCATCGCCCTGACGCCGTCCGTCACGGCCACGGTCGGGGCCAAGCTGGAGCGGCGCAGCTATATGGACCTCACCTTCCTGCCCAGCGTTCGCCTGTCCTGGAAGCCCGACCCCGCAACCCTGCTGTGGGGCGCGGTTTCCCGCGCCGTCCGTTCGCCCACCCCCTTTGACGAGGATGTGGTCGAATCCATCGGGGGCACCGTCTTCCTGACCGCCCTTCCCGGCTTCCGCTCCGAAAAGCTGACCGCCTTCGAACTGGGCACGCGGCTGATGCTCTCGCCCCGCGCGTCGCTTTCGGTCTCGACCTTCTACAATGTCTATGACGACCTGCGGACGGTGGAGCCGGCGCCGGGCGGGTTCCTGCCGCTGCGCTGGGGCAATGGGATAAAGGGCGACAGCTATGGCTTCGATGCCTGGGCCGACATCCGGCTGGCAAGCTGGTGGCGGCTCAAGCCCGGCTACAGCCTGCTGATCCAGAAGTTCCGCTTCAAGCCGGATTCGGTGCCCCTGATCGGCGTGTCGCAGGTCGGCAACGATCCCAGGCACCGCGCCACGCTGCGCTCCTCCATGGACATCGGGCCGGAGGTGAATGTCGATTTCGACCTGCGCTACGTGTCCGCCCTGCCCGACCCGCATGTGCCGGGCTATGTGGAACTGGGCGCAAGGCTGGGCTGGCAGTTCGACGAGCGCGCCGAATTGTCGGTGTCGGGCTTCAACCTGCTGCACCGCCGCCACCGGGAGCTTCCCGCCTCGCAGGCGACGCCGCTTCGCCGCAGCGTGTTCGTGGCGCTCAAATGGACGATCTGAGCCCCTGGCGCGGCAGGCGCGGGCAACGAGGACGCCGGGCCGCGCTGTCCTGTCTCGCGGCGGTCGCGCTCCTCGTTCCGGCGCCGGTGCCGGCCAATTCGCCCGCCGCGCTGGAACGCGCGATCCAGGCGAATTTCCTGTTCAAGTTCGCGCCCTTCGTGGAATGGCCCCCGGCAGCATTTTCAGGGACGGAAAGGAATTTCGTGATCTGCGTGGTTGGGGAGGATCCGTTCGGCGCCATGCTCAACGATGTGGTGCGCGGGCAGAAGATGGTCGGCCGCCCGGTGGTGGTGCGGCGGACCGGCGGCGAGGCGGGTCCGGCCGGCTGCCACATCCTGTTCGCCGGCCGCTCGGCCGACCCCGGCTATGCGCCCTTCGCGACCACGGGCGGCCAGCCGGTGCTGACGGTCGCGGACAAGGGCGCCGGTCCCAGCGGCGCGATGATCGAATTCGTGCGGCGGAACGGGCGGGTGCGGTTCCAGATCGACGACAAGGCGGCCCGCGCCAACGGCCTCAAGATCAGTTCCAAATTGCTGGGCCTTGCCATCGCGGTGGACCGGAAATGAAGCCGGCGACCCAAGGCAGGCTCAGCCTGGGCAAGGTCGTCGGGCAGATGGCGACGCCCCTGTCCGCGGTCCTGATCGCCTTCCTGCTGCTCGCCGCGGGGCTGGCCGCCGCCATCCAGCTCGAACAGCTCGGCCGGGTCGAAAAGCTGCGGCAGACGACGGTCCAGGCGCAGGTGCTGGCCAACGGGATCGCCGCGCCGCTGGCGTTCGAGGACGATGTCGCGCTCCAGGAATATCTGAACGCGCTGAAGGCCGATCCGCAGATCGTCGCGGTCGCCGCCTATGACGGCAAGGGCGCCTTCGCCGCCGGCTTCGCGCGCCCTCCCGCCCGGCTGCCCAGGCTGGCGGCGGAGGCGGGCCGGGATTCGCCGCCGTCGGGCCTTGCCGTCACGGTCCCGGTGAAGCAGGGCGGCACGCAGCTTGGCTCGGTCTATCTGCAATCGACCATGGACAGCCTGTCGCGCCGCCTGACCCGCTATCTGGGCATCGCGGTCATCGTCATCGCGGCGGCGGTGCTGATCGTGATGCTCGCCGCCTCCTATTCGTCGCTGCGCCGCGCGCATCAGGCCTTGCAGGCAGAGATCGCCAGCCGCCAGCAGGCCGAAGAGGCGCTGCGCCAGTCGCAGAAGATGGAGGCGATGGGCCAGTTGACTGGCGGCGTCGCGCATGACTTCAACAATCTGCTGATGGTCGCTTCCGGCGGCCTCGACCTCATGGAACGCACCCAGGACGCCGCCAGGCTGGAGAAGCTGCGCGCCGGAATACGCCAGGCGCTGGACCGGGGCGCGAAGCTGACGCGGCAACTGCTCGCCTTTTCCCGCCGCACCCCGCTCAATCCCGAAGTCGTCGACCTGCGGGAGCGGATCAGGGGCATGGACGCGCTGCTCGAACGATCGCTGGGCGAAAGCATAGAGGTGGCCATGCATCTGCCCGCCGACCTCTGGCCGGTGGAGGTCGACGCGTCGGAACTGGAGGTGGCGATCCTCAACATCGCCCTCAACGCCCGCGACGCCATGCGCAAGGGCGGCGCCATCGTCATAGAGGGCGCGAACCGCCCGGGCCATGGCGGCCTGCCCGACCGGGTGCAGATCGCGGTGACGGACAGCGGAGAGGGCATCGCGCCTGAACTGCTCAACAAGATATTCGAACCCTTCTACACGACCAAGGCGGTGGGACAGGGCACGGGCCTTGGCCTCAGCCAGGTCTACGGCTTCGCGCGCGCTTCCGGCGGGGAGGTGCTGGTCGACAGCATCGTCGACCGGGGGACGACCATCACCCTGCTGCTGCCGCGATCCCTGCTCGCCCCCCGGCCGGGCGACGGGCCGGTCGAGCCGGTCGGCGCCTCCGGCAAGCAGCGCATCCTGCTGGTCGAGGATGACGACACGGTGGCCGACACGGTGGGCGGCATGCTGACGACGCTGGGCTATGAGATGGAGCGGGTCGACAATGGCGACGCGGCGCTGCGCCGGCTGGAGCGGGCGGACGATTTCTCCCTGATCCTGTCCGACATGATCATGCCGGGCGAGGTCGGCGGCATGGAACTGGCGCTCCGGGTCCGGACGCACTGGCCGCATCTGGGCACGATGCTGATGACAGGCTACAGCGCGGCGGCGGCCTCCGCCGCGAAGGAGGGCGTGCCGCTGCTGGCCAAGCCCTTCACGATACAGGATCTGTCCGTCCACCTGATGGCGGCGCTGGACCGCGCCGGCGGGCACAGGGCATAGAGCTTGTCGTCATTTGAACCTTGTTCCTGCGCAGGCAGGAACACGACCCAAGCCAAGGTTCAGAGCGCCCGCAGCGCCCGCGCCGGCCGCACCGACATCAGCGGGATCGACCCCAGCAGCCCGATCCCCAGCGTCAGCACCGCCCCCGCGCCCAGCGTCGACAGCACCAGCAGCCAGTCCGGCGCCCAGTGGAATTCGAATATCCGCACGATCACGAACCACCCCGCCGCCAGCCCCAGCCCCAGCGCCACCAGCGCCAGCACCCCGGCCAGCAGCGCATATTCGATCCCCTGCGCCCCCAATATCTGCCAGCGGGTCGCGCCCAGCGTCTTCAATATCACGCTGTCATAGGCCCGCGCCTGCCGCGACGCCGCGATGGCGCCGATCAGCACGGCGATCCCCGCCAGAATCGCGACCGATCCCGCCAGCACGATGGCGGTCGACATCTGCCCCAGCAGCACCGTGACCTGCGCCACCACCTCCCCCACCGCTATGATCGATATGGAGGGGAAGGCCGCCAGCAGCGTCCGCGCCATCGCCCCTTCCGACGCGCCCTTCATCGTGATCGTCGCGGACAGGCTGTGCGGCGCGCCGCGCAGCGCGTTGGGGGAAAAGACCATGATGTAGTTGAACCCCATCGTCTCCCAATTCACCTGCCGCAGCGATGCGATGCGCGCCTCCATCTCCCGCCCCAGCACCGACACGGTCAGCATGTCGCCGACGCCGACGCCCATCACCTCCGCCGCCTCCCGGTCGAGCGAGACCAGCGGCGGCCCGGCATAGTCGCGGGGCCACCACCGCCCCTTCACCAGTTCCGATCCTTCGGGCAGCGCGTCGCTATAGGTGACGCCGCGCTCCCCGCGCAGGAACCACGCCCCTTCGGGCAATTGCTTCAGGTCCGCCACCCGCTGCCCGCCATAGGCGACGATGGTGCCGCGCAGGGTCGGCACCATATTGACCTTCGCCCCCGGCGCCTCTTGTCCGACGAGGGCAAGGAAGCGATCCTTGGCGGCGATGGGAATGTCCAGCACGAACTGGTCCGGCGCGGTCCGGGGCACGGTGTTGCGGATTTCGGCGCTCAGGCTCGACTGGATCGCCGCCAGCGTCACGAACAGGGTCAGCCCCAGCCCCAGCGCCACCACCAGCGCCGACGTCTGCGCGCCGGGCCGGTGCAGATTGGCCACCGCCAGCCGCGCCAA
>NZ_ATDO01000029.1:0-4504 GCF_000445085.1 Sphingobium sp. HDIP04
CAGGGTCCGCGCCCGCGCCAATGGCGGCACCGTGAAGATGAAGGCGATCAGCAGGCCGTAGAGCGCGCTCGTGACCAGCGGCCAGATCGCGACGGCGAAGCCCGGCTGCACCGGCAATATGTCCCGCATCGCCGTCACCAGCCCCAGCGGCAGCACGACCCCCGCCGCCAGCCCGCAACCGATGGCCAGCAGCGCGACCGCGCCGATCTGCATCAGGTAGATGCGGGCGATGTCGGCGGAGGACGCGCCCAATATCTTCAACGTCGCGATGCCGTTGCGCTTGATCGCCAGATAGGATGCCACCCCGTTGCTGACCCCGATCCCCGCTATGGCGAGCGCGGCCAGGCCGATCAGCGACAGGAACTGGCCCATCCGCTCCAGGAAACGGCTGGTCCCCGGCGCCGCGCCGTCGCGGTCCTTGATCTCGAACCCGGCGGAGGGAAAGGCGCGTTTCAGCCGCTCCGCCGCCGCCCCGGCATTCCCGCCCGCGCTCAGGCGGATGCGATATTTGCTTTCATAAAGGCTGCCCGGCTGGATCAGCCCCGTGCGCCGGATGCCCTCCATCGACGTGAGCGCCACCGGCCCCAAAGTGAAGCCCTCCCCCACCCGGTCCGGCTCGTCGGCGATGATGCCCCGGATGCGGAAGGCCGCAGCGCCGTAGCGCAGGCCATCGCCCGGCTTCACGTCCAGCCGGTCCGCCAAGGCCTGCCCGATGACCAGTTCGTCGGCGCGCATCGGCCCCGCGCGCCCGCCTTTCAGGGTCAGCGCGCCATAGAGCGGATAGGCCCCGTCCACGCCCTTAAGTTCGGTCAGCACGGCGGACGGGCCATTGCCAGCGCCCTGCCCCACCCGCTGCGCCATCGCCCGCAGCCTGATCGTCTCGCTCAGCGCGCCCTCGCGCCGGAAGGCCGCCTTCTCCGCCGCGCCCGCCTCGCGCTGCGACATCGCCACCTCGACATCGCCGCCCAGCAGCACCTGTCCCTTGCTGGCGATCTCTCCGGTGATCGCGGCGGTCAGGCCGCCGATGGTCGCCAGCGTCGCCACGCCCAGGAACAGGCAGATGAACAGCAGCCGCAACCCCCGGAAACCGCGATGCAGGTCGCGCCGGGCGATCCGCCAGCAGCCGCGCCAACCCAGCGCCTTCACGGCCTGCGGTCCGCGACGATCGACCCGTCGCGCATTTCCACGATGCGGTCGCACCGCGCCGCGAGGCCGGGATCATGGGTGATGATCACCAATGTCGCGCCGTTCGCGGCCCGCCGGGCGAACAGCAGTTCGACGATGGACCCGCTGGTCGCGCCGTCCAGATTGCCCGTCGGCTCGTCGGCGAAGAGGATGTCCGGCCCCGGCGCGACGGCGCGGGCGATGGCCACGCGCTGCTGCTCGCCCCCCGAAAGCTGCGCCGGATAATGGTGCAGCCGGTGCCCCAGCCCCACCGCCGCCAGTTCGTCCGCGGCGCGGGCGAAGGCGTCGGCAAAGCCCGCCAGTTCCAGCGGCACGGCGACATTCTCCACCGCCGTCATGGTCGGCAGCAGGTGGAAGCTCTGCAATATGATGCCCACGCGCCCGCGCCTCGCCCGCGCCAGCGCATCCTCGTCCAGCGGCCCATAATCGATCCCGGCGACCCGCACGTCGCCGCCGCTGGCGCGCTCCAGCCCCGACAATATCGCCATCAGCGACGATTTGCCCGACCCCGACGGACCCAATATCGCCAGGCTCTCGCCCTTGGGTATGGAAAGGTCGACGCCCCTCAATATCTGCGTCGGCGCTTCGCGGGTGCCGAGCGAAAGGGTGACATTGCGCGCTTCAATCGCAATATGGGCAAGGGAGGACGAACCGTGCATCGGCGAAAGGAACCCCATGAAGGCGGGAAGACGGTCAATATATGTGGGCGCGGCGGCGATTGTGCAATTGCTCACCGCCTGTTCGGGCGAACCGGCCGCCGACAATCATGCCGCGCCGTCCGTTCAGGCCGGTAACGCGGCCGCCCCGGTCGCGGACGGCAAGCTGGTGCTGGCCTTCGGCGACAGCCTCTATGCGGGCTATGGCGTGGCCCAGAATGAAAGCTTCCCCTTCCGCCTGGAACAGGCGCTGAAGGCGCAGGGCCTGGCGGTGCAGGTCCGCAATGCCGGGGTCTCCGGCGAAACCTCCTTGGGCGGCCTGCAGCGCCTGGCCTTCACGCTGGACGGCCTGCCGCGCAAGCCCGACCTGCTGCTGCTGGACCTGGGCGGCAACGACATGCTGCGCGGCCTGCCGCCGGAGGACAGCGAGAAGAATCTGCGCGCCATATTGGACGAACTGAAACGGCGGCAGATCCCCGTGCTGCTCACCGGCATGCTGGCCGCGCCCAATATGGGCAAGGATTATGGCGCGAAGTTCGACGCCATCTATCCCCGGCTGGCGAAGGATTACGGCCTGCCGCTCTACCCCTTCTTCCTGGACGGCGTGATCGGCGATCCCAAGCTGATGCAGGCCGATTCCATCCACCCCAATCCCGCCGGTGTGAACATCGTCGTCGGCAGGATCGCGCCGGTCGTCGCGGGCCTGCTCAAGGACGCATAAACGCGCCGTGGACCCGCCTGCGTTCGATTAACGCACCGTGTTCCTGCGCAGGAGCACCTTGCCCTTTAACCAGCCCTCATCCGATCATCATCAGGCTCGCATTCCCACCGGCGGCCGTCGTGTTGATGGAGGTCGACACCTCCTCCAGCAGCCAGTGGAGCGGATACATCCCATCCGCCCCCGCCGCATGGACGCTGACGACCGGCCCCAGCAGGCCGGCCACGTCCCGAACCGCCGCGCCGATCCGCCCGGCATCGCCCTCTACCAGCACCGCCCCCAGCGGCCCTTCCGGCCGAGACGCGAAATGCGTAGCGATATGCGGGGGCAATCCCCGCGGCAGCGCCATGTCCTGCAGCACCCCGCGATTGCCCGTCGCCAGCACCGCCGCCATCTGCCGCAACAGGCCCTGCCGCGTCGCGGGCCGCATCCCGATCCATCCGCGCGGATGCAATGCATAGAGGTTGCGCTCCCCCACCGGACCCGGCAGCGCCATCTCCACCCCCAGCGCCGAGGCATCGCCGCAGCGCCGCGCCATGGCCGAAGCCTCCGCCTCGCCCTCCGCCGCCAGCCAGTCGGCGAAATCGGCGAGCGCCGACGGGAACGAACCGACCCGCCCGGCAAAGGCCGGCGGCACGCGCACAAGCCGCCCCAGATAGAGCGGCCCGCCCGCCTTGGGTCCGGTGCCCGACAGCCCGCGCCCGCCAAAGGGCTGCACCCCCACGATGGCGCCGATCACATTGCGGTTCACATAGAGGTTGCCCGCCTTCACCCGCCCCGTCACCTGGGCGACGGTATCGTCCAGCCGCGTATGCAGGCCGAAGGTCAGGCCATAGCCGGTCGCGTTGATCGCATCCACCAGCGCGTCCAGCCCTGCGCGGGGGAAGCGGATGACGTGCAGCACCGGCCCGAACACCTCCCGCCGCAACTGCGCGATATCGTCGATCTCGATGATCGTCGGCGGTACGAAGCTGCCATGCGCGCTTTCCTCCGGCAATGGCTGCTGCTCCACCGCGCAGCCCAGGGCGCGCATCGCCTCTATGTGCCGCCCGATTCCTTCCTTCGCCTCGTCGGTGATGACCGGCCCGATGTCGACCGCCAGCCGGTCGGTCCGCCCGATGCGCAATTCCCTGAGCGCCCCCTTCAGCATCGCCAGCGTCCGGTCCGCCACATCCTCCTGCAGGCAGAGGATGCGCAGCGCCGAACAGCGCTGCCCCGCGCTGTCGAAGGCGGAGGCGATGACATCCGCCACCACCTGTTCCGCCAGTGCGGAGCTGTCGACGATCATCGCATTCTGCCCGCCTGTCTCCGCGACCAGCGGAATGGGCCTGCCCGAAGCGGAGAGGCGCGAGGCCAGTTGCCGCTGGATCAGCCGCGCCACCTCGGTCGATCCGGTGAACAGCACGCCGGCGGTCTGCGGCGCCGCCACCAGCGCCGCACCGATCTCTCCGCCGCCGGGGATCAGTTGCAGAGCGTCCCCCGGCACCCCCGCCTCGTGCAGCAGGCGCACCGCCTCCGCCGCGATCAGCGGGGTTTCCTCGGCGGGCTTGGCCAGCACCGCATTGCCCGCGACCAGCGCCGCCGCCACCTGGCCCGTGAAGATCGCCAGCGGGAAATTCCAGGGCGAAATGCACACCACCGGCCCCAAAGGCTCCTGCGCCGGGCCGAAGGTCGACCGCGCCTGCGCCGCATAATAGCGCAGGAAATCGATCGCCTCCCGCACTTCGGCTATGGCGTTGGGCAGCGACTTGCCCGCCTCCCGCACGATCAGGCCCAGCAGGATCGGCATGCGCGCCTGCATCGCGTCGGCCGCCCGCTCCAATATCGCGGCGCGTTCCGTCACCGGCGCCCGCGCCCAGCCGCTTCCGTCCGCCCGCGCGACCGCCGCCCGCGCAAAATCCGCCGACGCCTCGAACACCGTTCCCACGACATCGCGCCGGTCGGC
>NZ_ATDO01000030.1:0-4325 GCF_000445085.1 Sphingobium sp. HDIP04
CCGGCCGCCCCGCGCCCTCCCCGCCCTCCGGCCGGGCCGTCCAGCCGATCTGCGCGCTTTCCGCCAGCGCCCGCGTCAGCATGGCCAGCGCATTTTCATCGCTGAGGTCGATCCCGTCGGAATTGCGCCGGTCGGGATAAAGCCCGGACGGCAGGGCGATGTCCGCATGCCGCGCCCCCGGATGCGGCATCGCCCGCACCTGCTCGACCGGGTCGGCGATCATCTCCTCCACCGGCACCGCCGGATCGGCGATGCGGTGCACGAAGGAGCTGTTCGCGCCATTTTCCAGCAGACGCCGCACCAGATAGGCCAGCAGCGTCTCATGCGTGCCGACCGGCGCGTAGATGCGGCAGGGCCGGTCGAGATTTCCCTTCCCAACCACCTGCTCGTACAGCGGCTCGCCCATGCCGTGCAGGCACTGAAACTCATAGTCGCCCAGCGTGAAACCCGGCCCCGCCAGATGATGGACCGTCGCCAGCGTCTGCGCATTATGCGTCGCGAATTGCGGGAACACCCGGTCACGCGCCGCCAGCAGCTTCTTCGCGCAGGCGATATAGGCAACGTCCGTATGCACCTTCCGCGTATAGACCGGGAAGTCCGCCATCCCGTCGACCTGCGCCCGCTTGATCTCCGCGTCCCAATAGGCGCCCTTGACCAGCCGCACCATGATCCGCCGCCCGGCGCGCTGGGCCAGATCGACGATCCAGTCGATGACGAAGGGACAGCGCTTGCCATAGGCCTGCACCACGAAGCCCAGCCCGTTCCACCCCGCAAGCTCCGGGTCCAGCGCCAGACTCTCCAGCAGGTCGAGCGACAATTCCAGCCGATCCGCCTCCTCCGCATCGATGTTGAGGCCGATGTCATAGCCTTTGGCGAGCAACGCCAGCTCCTTCACCCGCGGCAGCAATTCCTCCATGACCCGCTCCGCCTGTGCGCGGCTATAACGCGGATGCAGCGCCGACAGCTTGATCGAAATGCCCGGCCCGGCATAGACGCCGCGCCCGTCCGACGCCCGGCCGATGGCGTGGATGGCCTGCCGGTAATCCTCCAGATAGCGGGCCGCGTCCGCCGCCGTCGCCGCCGCCTCCCCCAGCATGTCATAGCTGTACTGGAAACCCTTCGCCTCTTCCGTCCGCGCCCGCTTCAGCGCTTCCCCGATGGTCTCGCCGGTCACGAACTGCTCGCCCATCATCCGCATGGCGAGGTCGACGCCGCGCCGGATCACCGGCTCGCCCAGCCGTGCCACTAGCCGGGTCAGCGCCGCGCCGAGGCCCCGGTCGTCCACGCTGCCGACCAGCTTGCCCGTCACCACCAGCCCCCAGGTCGCCGCGTTGACGAACAGCGACCTGCCGCCGCCCAGATGCCCGCCCCAGTCGCCGTCGGCGATCTTGTCGCGGATCAGCGCGTCGCGGGTCGCATCGTCGGGAATGCGCAGCAGCGCTTCGGCCAGGCACATCAGCGCCACGCCCTCCTGGCTGGAGAGCGAATATTCCTGCACCAGCGCTTCGACCCCACTGCCCTTGCCGTTGGCGCGCAGCGTCGTCACCAGCCTGCGCGCCATGTCACGCACCCCCTGCCGCATGGCGTCGGGCAGCGCGGCGGCTTCCAGCAGGGGCGCCAAGCACGCGGCTTCATCGCGGCGATAGGCGGCGGTGATGGCCTGGCGGAGCGGCGACTGCGGCCGGATGACAGGGGCGAAATCGGTGAAGGGGGGCGGGTTCGTCATGCGCGCCATGATAGGGAAATCATGGCATGCAATCCGACTTATGAACAGCCGATGCCAAGGAAATATGCCTTATTGCAGCAGCATTTCCAGCCAAATCGACTATCCTGACCAGCCTAAACAGACGAAAATCCGCCTGCCGTCAATCCTCGTCGATCAGGATGCGCACCGCCGCCCCGTCGGTGTCCTCGAACTGGCCATTGCCCAGCGCCCAGAAAAAGGCCGCCAGCCCCAGCAGCCCCAGTCCAAGCGCAATCGGAATCAGCAGGCTGAGACCCGTCATTTCGCGACTCCTTTCAGGCGCAATGCATTGGCGATGACGATCAGCGAGGATGTCGACATGGCGACCGCCGCGACCAGCGGAGTCACCTTCCCCGCCATGGCCAGCGGCACCGCCAGCAGATTATAGCCGATGGCCAGCGCGAAATTCTGCTTCACCACCGCCACGGTCCGCCGCGCCGCATGCACGGCCAGCGCCACCGGCGCCAGCCTGTCGCCCAGGAACACGGCGTCGGCGGCAAGCTGGCTGGCGTCGCTGGCGGAGGCGGGCGCCATGCTGGCATGCCCCGCCGCCAGAGCCGGGCCGTCGTTCAGCCCGTCCCCGACCATCAGCACCTTCTCGCCCCCGGCCTTCAGCCGCCCGATCAGCGCCAGCTTGTCGGCGGGGCGCAGATGGCCGATGGCGGTGGCGCCGGTCGTCCGGGCGATCTCCTCCAGCGCTTCGGGCCGGTCGCCGCTGGCGATCAATATCTTCATCCCCATGCCGCGCAGCGCGTCCAGCGTTTCCGCCGCATCGGGCCGCAGTGCGTCGGCAAAGCCCAGCAGCATGGCCTGATCGCCGCGCCGATATTCCGCCGCCAGCCCGAACAGGTTGACCAGGCTGCGCGGCCGCGCCAGCGACACGGCCACGCCCTGATAGTCCCCGAACACGCCCTCCCCCGCCACTTCGCGAACATTGTCGAGCGCGGCGGGCGTGACCCCTCGCGCTTCCAATGCCTGCCGCAGGGCGACGCTCAGCGGATGGCGCGATGCCCGCGACAGCGACAGCAGGATCGCCCGGTCGTCGCGCCACAGGCGGCGCAGCCCCTGCGGCACGGGGCGGCCCAGCGTCAGCGTGCCGGTCTTGTCGAACACGGCTTCGCTGACCTCCGCCAGCCGTTCCAGCGCCGACCCGTCCTTCACCAGCACGCCCCGCCGCATCAGCGCGCCGCAGGCGACGATCTGCGCGGCGGGCACCGCCAGCCCCAAGGCGCAAGGACAGGTGATCAGCAACACCGCCACCGCGATCAGCAACGCCTGATGCACGCCCGCCCCGGCGATCATCCACCCCGCGAAGGACAGCGCCGCCAGCAGATGGACGCAGGGCGCATAGAGCCGCGCCGCCCGGTCGGCCAGCCGCACATAGCGCGACTTGCCCTGCGCAGCCTCCTCCATCAGCCGGGCGATGTCGGCGATGACCGTATCGGCCCCCGCCGCCGTCACCTCCACCCGGATCGGCCCGTCGACATTGAGCGCGCCCGCCTGCACGGCATCGCCCGGATGCACCCGCACCGGCGCGCTTTCCCCGGTCAGGAAGGCGATGTCGAGGCCGCTCTCGCCCTGCGTCACGCGCCCGTCGGCGGCCAGCCTTTCGCCCGCCGCCACCAATATCGTCATGCCCGGCCGCAGCGCGTCGGCGCGGGTCCAGCGGCTGCTCCCGTCCGCCTCCAGCACCAGCGCGCCCGGCGCGGTCTGCTTCAGCAGCGCCGCCACCCCCGCCCGCGCCCGCCCGCGCATCATGCTGTCCAGCGCCCGCCCGGCCAGCAGGAAGAAGAGCAGCATCACCGCCCCGTCGAACCAGGCATGCGCCCCGCCGGTGACGGTCTCATACAGGCTCATTCCGGTGGTCAGCAGCACGCCGATGCTGATCGGCACGTCCATGTTCGTCCGCCCCTGCCGCACCGCCGCCCAGGCCGAACGGAAGAAGGGCTGGCCCGCATAGGCCACCGTCGGCAGCGCGATCAACGCGGAGAGCCAGTGGAACATCCCCCGCGTCGCGCCCGCCGCCCCGGACCAGACCGACACCGACAGCAGCATGATGTTCATCGCCGCGAAGCCCGCCACCACCAGCGCCCGCGTCAGCCGCCGGCTTTCCGCCGCCGCCACGTCCAGCCCCGCATCGGCCAGCGGTTCCGCCTCGAACCCCAGGGCGGCGATGGCGGCGCGCAGGTCGGGCGGGGTCAGCGCCGGATCGTGCCGGATGGCGACGCGCTTCGCCCCCATATTGACCCGCGCCGAGATGATGCCGGGCTGGCGCGGCAATCCTTCCTCGATTTTCGCGATGCAGCTCACGCAATGGATGCCGGGGACGGCGAACAGGCTTTCGACCGTCTCTTCCGCCACCGGATCGGCGATCAGCGCTTTCGTGGCCATCAGTCGACCTCCCTCAAAAGATGCTCCTCGCGCCCGGCGAGGCGCAGGTCGAAACGGACCTGCCAGCGCCCCTTCGGCAAGACCCGGTCGCTGGCATAGACGCCCGGCGCGGTTTCGCGGAAGGCGAGCGGCATGTCCGGCGCCCGCCCCAGCGGATGCTGCGCCACCGCCGTCACGACGACGCCCGCCA
>NZ_ATDO01000031.1:0-44546 GCF_000445085.1 Sphingobium sp. HDIP04
CGGCGCGCCGTTCGCATCCTTCAGCGCCAGCCCGACGCGCCGCTCCGCATCCAGCGTCACCGCATCCCGCCACCCCAGCCGCTGCTGCGCCCGCGCCTGCGCCAGCCAGCCGTTGAACTTCTGGCTGGCGACATAGCTGTTCTCGACCACCGTGCCGCCGAAGGAGCGCACCGCGACGGTCGCCATCAGCATATTGACCGCGATCACCACGGCGAAGAAGGCGGCCAATATCGCCGTCATGTGCCAGCCGGTGAAACGGCGGATGGGGGCTGGTGCGGGGGTCATGTCTCAGGGCCTTTCAAATCGGGCGGGTTCGCTGGCGCTGCCGCCTTCGCGATCCAAAGCGCGCAGGGTGAAGCGGAAATCCTGCCGCGCCGGGCCGCCGGACGGCAGCGTCAGGAAGATGCGCAGCTTCGCCACACTGTCGGCGGGCACGGTCGTCCGCACCGTCGCGGCGGCACTCTCCCGCGACCCCGCATCAGTCCATATCCGGCCGCCGGACAGTCCATCCAGGCCCACCTCCATCGGCCGGGGCCGCGCCTGCATGTTGCGCAGCTTGACCGTATAGGCGTTGCGGATCGCGCCGTCGGACAAGCGCACGAAGATCGGATTGCGGTCCTGCTGCGCGCTGATCTCCAGCCGCTCCCGCGCCCCCAGCGCGAACAGCATGGCCGCGCCGATCCCGGCCCAGATCGCGAAATAGGCGATGGTGCGCGGCCGCAGCAGCGTCTTCAGCACCGGGCGCGGTTCCGACCCCTTCTGCTCCGCTTCGGCGTCATCCTGCGTGCAATAGTCGATCAGCCCGCGCGGCCGCCCGACCTGCGCCATCACCTTGTCGCAGGCGTCGATGCACAGCGCGCAGGTGATGCAGCCGATCTGCGCCCCTTCGCGAATGTCGATGCCGGTCGGGCAGACCGCGACGCACTGGTTGCAGTCGATGCAGTCGCCGAACGCGCCGGGATTCGCTTCGGCCTTCTTCAGGCTCCCGCGCTTCTCCCCGCGCCAATGCTTGTAGGTGACGACCAGCGACTTCTCGTCCAGCATCGCCGTCTGGATGCGCGGCCAGGGACACATATAGATGCACACCTGCTCCCGCATGAACCCGCCCAGCACGAAGGTGGTCGCGGTCAGCACGAAAGTCGTCGCATAGGCTTGCCACGCGGCGGTCCCGCTCCAGAACGCCCGTTGCAGCGTCGGGGCGTCCGCGAAATAGAATATCCACGCGCCCCCGGTGATAAAGGCGATCCCCAGCCAGACCGACCATTTGACGATCCGCCGGGCAATCTTGGCCGCGCTCCACGGCGCCTTGGCAAGCCGCAACTGCGCATTGCGGTCGCCGTCCACGAAACGCTCCACATGCTGATAAAGATCGGTCCACACCGTCTGCGGACAGGCATAGCCGCACCAGGCCCGCCCCACCGCCGAGGTAACGAGGAACAGCCCGATCCCCGCCATGATCAGCAGGCCCGCGACATAATAGAATTCCTGCGGCCAGATCTCGATGGCGAACATGTAGAAGCGCCGATGGGCGAGATCGACCAGCACAGCCTGATCCGGCGCATAAGGCCCCCGGTCCCACCGCAGCCAGGGCGTGCCCCAGTAGATGGCCAGCGTCACCGCCATGATCGCCCATTTCAGGCGACGGTAGAAGCCATCCACGGCCTTGGGATAGACCCCCTTGCGCTTCTCATAGAGCGAGGCGGACCCAGACATCAGCACCCCCCTGTTCCTCCCTGCGCCGAAGGCGTGGGGAGGGGGACCAGCCGAAGGCTGGTGGAGGGGAAATGCGCAACCTCAGCCCATTTCCCCTCCACCACCGCCTTCGGCGGCGGTCCCCCTCCCCATGCAAGCATGGGGAGGATCAGGAAGGCCTCACCGCCCCGCATCACCCTCACCCCCGCCAAGGCTATGCACATAGGCCGCCAGCATGCGGATGGTCGCCTTGTCCAGCTTGTCGTCCCAGCGCGGCATCACGCCATGGCGGCTGCTCCACACGGTTTCGCGGATGGTCCCGGCATCGCCGCCATAGAGCCAGATCGCATCGGTCAGATCGGGCGCGCCCAGTTCCCGGTTCCCCTTGCCCGCAGGCCCATGGCAAACCGCGCAATTGTCGGCGAAGACCCTGTCCCCCCGCCGCGAAGCCGCGCCTGGCCGGTCCTGCCCGCCGATCGCCCGGACATGCGCCACCACGTCATCCACCTGCGCCGCCGTCAACAACTGATCCTTGCCGAAGGCGGGCATCAGCGACTGGCGCGTCGCGTCATGACCGGGATTGCGGACGCCGTCGGTGATCGTCTTCTCGATGGCAGCCAGATCGCCGCCCCACAGCCAGTCGTCGTCATTGAGGTTGGGATAGCCCTTCGACCCCGCGGCCCCCGACCCATGGCACTGGACGCAATGCACCCGGAACGCCGCGCGCCCGCCCTCGACCGCCTGCCGCATCAGTTCGGGCCGCCCCGGCAGCGCCGTGACCGACGTCTCCGCAATCGCTTTCCGGATCGGCGCGATCTGCCTTTCCCGCGCCGCCAGTTCCTTGTCCAGCGCCCCCCGGCTCGACCAGCCGAGCATGCCGCCGGTCGCCCGGTCGATCATCGGGATGGCCGGATAGGCGATCACATAACCGAGGGAAAACAGGATCGTCGCGTAGAAGGTCCACAGCCACCAGCGCGGCAGCGGCGTGTCCAGTTCCTGGATGCCGTCCCATTCATGATGCTTGATCTCCGTCCCGGTGGCGGGATCGATGCGCTTGTCGTCAGCCATGGTCGGCTTCCTCTTGCTCGAAAATGGCGAGCGCGGCGTCGGCGCTGCGCTGCCGCCCATGGGGCAGGAAATGCCAGCCGATCAGGACCGCATAGAGCAACCCCATGAAGACCAGCCCCCAGCTATCGGCGAAATGCCGCAAGGCGTCGTAGCTCATCGCCCAACCTCCTGCGGCTTGGCGCTGTCCACATCGACCAGCGTGCCCAGCATCTGGAGATAGGCGACCAGCGCATCCATCTCCGTCAGCTTGCCCGGATCGCCGTCGAAATCGCGCGCCTGCGCCTTGGGATAGCGTTTCAGCAGGTCGCCGCTGTCCGCATCCGGATCGGCCTGCGCCTTCAGGTCGTCATTGGCCCTGTCGATATCGTCCTTCGTATAGGGCACGCCGACATCATTGAGCGCGGTCAGATCCCGGCTCATGTCGCCCGCCTTCAACTCCCGCTCCGCCAGGAAGGCATAGCCGGGCATGATCGATTCCGGCACCACCGCGCGCGGGTCTTTCAGATGCTGGACATGCCATTCGTCCGAATAGCGACCGCCCACCCGCGCCAGATCCGGCCCGGTGCGCTTCGATCCCCATTGGAAGGGATGGTCGTACATGCTCTCGGCCGCCAGGCTGTAATGGCCATAGCGTTCCGTCTCGTCCCGGAAGGGCCGGATCATCTGGCTATGACAATTATAGCAGCCTTCGCGGATGTAGATATTCCGCCCCGCCAGCTCCAGCGGCGTATAGGGACGCACGCCCTCCACTTTCTCGATAGTGTTATCGATCCAGAAGAGCGGCGCGATCTCCACGATGCCGCCGATGGCGACTGTGATCAGGGCTGCGATGCCCAGCAGCGAAACATTCCGCTCCAGCCTGCCATGGTCGAAGAACTTGCCCTTGGTCTTGGTTTCCATCTCCGGATACTCCTTCAGGCGGGCTGCGCGACGATCGGCCGGTCGGCCTCGGCATCATAGGCCGCATCGTTCATCGGCTTCTCCACGCGCAGCGGGCTGCCCGCGATGGTCCTGCCGATGTTCCAGGCCATGACGATCGCGCCGCTGAGGTACAGCAGGCCCCCCGCCGCCCGGATCAGGTACATGGGGAACATGGCGCTCACCACTTCGGAAAAGGCATAGACCAGATAGCCGTCGCTGCCATATTCGCGCCACATCAACCCCTGCATGATGCCCGCGACCCACATCGACGCCGCGTAGAGAACGATGCCCACCGTCGCCAGCCAGAAGTGCCAGTTCACCAGCCGAAGACTGTACAGCCGCTCCCGCTTCCACAGTCGTGGCGTCAGATAATAAAGGCAGGCGAAAGTAATCAGCCCGTTCCAGCCCAGCGCCCCGCTATGGACATGGCCGATGGTCCAGTCGGTATAGTGGGAAAGACTGTTGACCGCCTTCACCGACATCATCGGCCCTTCGAAGGTCGACATGCCGTAAAAGGCCAGCGCCATCACCATCATGCGGATGATCGGATCGGTGCGGATGCGGTCCCACGCGCCGTTCAGCGTCATCAGCCCGTTGATCATCCCGCCCCAGCTCGGCATCCACAGCATGACCGAAAAGACCATGCCCAAGGTCTGCGCCCAGTCGGGCAGCGCGGTATAATGAAGATGGTGCGGCCCCGCCCAGATATAGAGGAAGATCAGCGACCAGAAATGGATGATGGAAAGCCTGTAACTATAGACCGGCCGTTCCGCCTGCTTGGGCACGAAATAATACATCATGGCCAGGAAACCGGCGGTCAGGAAGAAACCGACCGCATTATGCCCGTACCACCATTGGGTCAGCGCATCCTGCACGCCCGCGAAAGCGCTGTAGCTCTTGGAACCGAGCCAGCTCACCGGCATGGAAAGATTGTTGACGATATGCAGCATCGCGATCGTCAGGATGAAACTCAGGTAGAACCAGTTCGCGACATAGATATGCGGCTCGCTGCGGCGCAGGATGGTGCCGCCGAACACGACCAGATAGGCGACCCAGACGATGGTCAGCCACAGGTCGACATACCATTCCGGCTCGGCATATTCCTTGCCCTCGGTAATGCCCAGCAGATAGCCGGTCGCCGCCAGCACGATGAAAAGCTGATAGCCCCAGAAGACGAACCGCGCCAAGGCCGGAAAGGCCAGCCGCGCCCGGCACGTCCGCTGCACCACGTAGAAGCTGGTTGCGATCAGCGCATTGCCCCCGAAGGCGAAGATGACGGCGGACGTATGCAACGGCCGCAGCCGCCCGAAACTCGTATATTCCAGCCCCAGATTGAGTGCCGGAAAGGCCAGTTGAAGCGCGATGTAAAGCCCGGCCAGAAAGCCCGCCAGCCCCCAGAAGACCGTCGCGATCACGCCCCAGCGGATCGGATCGTCGTCATATCTGCCCTGCGACGCGGGCATCTTCAGCAGCCCGCGGGTGATCGCCTCATAATCGGCGTGCCGCATCGTCAGCACGGCGACGGCCAGCGCGGCCGCGCAGGCGATCCCCATATGCACGGCAAAGCCGAAGTCCGCCGCCGCCAACGCCGCCAGAAAGGCCAGCGTCGCGAGCGCGAACCAGCCGCCCGTCTTCCACACCAGTTGCTCCATCGGATTTCCCCGTCAAAGGCTATGCGGCGTCCTTCCTCCGGGAGCCGTCCCCATGCATTGACCTCTGTCAAAGCCCGCGGCGCAGGTATGTAGGGGAATGTCCGTATCGGTGAGGAGCGGGCCTATCCTATTCCTCCCCATCGAAAGATGGGGAGGGGGACCGCCGCCGGAGGCGGTGGTGGAGGGGAAATACGCAGGTCGCGCCCCCTTCCCCTCCACCAGCCTGCGGCTGGTCCCCCTCCCCACGCTGCGCGTGGGGAGGATTAATATTCCCCCTCAGCCATCCCCTCCAGCCGCTCGGCATCCACGACACGCACCCCGCGCCGCCCGGCCAGCGCAATCACGCCCATCCGCTTCAACTCGCCGATCTGCCGCGACACCGTCTCTATGGTCAGCCCCAGCACATCCGCGATCTGCTGCCGCGACAGGGGCAATTCGATCACCCCGGCCCGGTCCGCCCGCAACCGCCGCCGCATGTCCAGCAGCAACGTCGCGACCTTCTCCCGCGCATTCTTCCGCCCCAACAGCAGCATCCACGCCCGCGTCCGGTCCAGATCGTCCAGCGTCCGCCGCAACAGCCGATGCTCCAACGCCGGATGCTCCCGCGCAAAGCCGTCGAACGCCCCTCGCGGATAAAGGCACAGCCGCGCATCGGTCAGCGCCGTGACGCTGTGCGGCGTGCGCGCGCCGAAGGGGCGGCCGATGAAATCCGAAGCATAGACGACGCCGACGATCTGCTCGCGCCCGTCGCCGGTGGAGGTGGACAGCTTCAGCGTCCCCTCGATCACATTGGCGACCAGCGTCGAACTGTCGCCTTCCCACATCACGGTCTGCCCGGCCTGCAACGTCACGCGCCGCCCGATCCGGTTCAGCGCCCCGCGCTGCTTTTCGTCGAGATCGGCGCAGATCGCCTGATCGCGCACCTCGCAACGGTCGCAATATTGCCCGCCGCAGCCCTTGGCCGATGGCGTTGCCGCCATGGCGAAGGCCGCATCCTCCTGCGCCTTTTGCGCCAGATCAAATCGCATATCCATGCGCCGATCCATGCCGCCCCGGCACGCCGCGACCTATCCGTAATTGTCCCTAGGGTGTTGGAGAGCGGACCTCTCCAATTCCTCCCCATCGAGAGATGGGGAGGGGGACCATGCGCAGCATGGTGGAGGGGAAATACGCAGGTCGTGCCCCTTTCCCCTCCACCGGCCTGCGGCCGGTCCCCCTCCCCACGCTTCGCGTAGGGAGGATTTCGTCATTCCATCAAAACTTCATCCCCACGCCCACGCCGAAGACGAAGGGATCAAGCTCCATCTTCACCCTCTGCACGCCCGCACCGGCGGTCGACAGCCGCGCCGTCGTATCGATGTCGATATATTTGACGTCGAAATTCAGGAACATCCGCTCGTTGAGGTCGATGTCGACCCCCACCTGCCCCGCCCAGCCGAAGCTGTCGGACATATGCACTTTGGTCGCGCCCACCGCGCCCTCCAGCGCGCCCGAAGCCTTCTCGCTATAGAACAGCGTATAATTCACCCCCGCCCCGACATAGGGCCTGATCTTCCCTTCGGGCAGGAAATGATATTGCGCCGTCAGCGTCGGCGGCAGCACCCAGGTGGAGGCCAGCTTGCCGATGCCGCCGGTCGTGCCGCTCCGCCCGCTCGCGCTATGCTTGGTGGTCGCGGCGATCAGTTCGAAACCGATATGGTCGGTCGCCATATAGGTGACGTCCACTTCCGGCATCACGCTGTCGTCGACCTTCACCTTCTCGCCCGGAAAGGCGGGCAGCACGCTGCCGCTCTTCTCGTTGGGCGCGACCATGATGCCGCGCAGCCGCACCAGCACGTCGCCCTGCGCCGCCTCAGCAGGCCCAGCCAGAACAGCGCAACCGGCGGCCGCGCCCAGCAGGATCGTCTTGACGCTCATGTCCTTGAAACTCCATCCCTGTTGTCGATGAAGCCCCTTGTGCCGGGCCGCGACGCACCCGGCATTGATCCCGCGCAACCGGCAATTTGACCTGGCTCAATGCGGCGGACCGCCAACCCGCTACTTTCGCTTCCGATATGAAAAGCGATTCGAAACAGCCGGGCGCCCGCCTTCCCGCCCCGTTCCGCAAGCGGGCGGGATGACCGTTGCCGTCATGTTGCAGGACCGGCTGCGTCGGGCAGGGATCTGCGGCCTTGCCGCCCGGCCCGAAAAGGCAGCGCCGGCGGCGGGATATGGTCCCGCCGCCGGCGCGCATGGTCCGATCAGGACGTCAGAAACGGTGGGAGAAGCTGAGGCCGGTGAACCCATAGCGCGAACGGATCACCGTCCCCGCGCTGTGGCCCGTCCCGACCACCTTGCCGTTCAATTCATAGTCCGCGCTGAACGTAAGCTCGTCCTTCTCGCCCAGCCGCTTGGTGAAGCCGAAGGTCAGCGATTTGGACGACGTGCCCGGAGTATTGACGTTCGCCAGGACGAATTCGCTGCCGAAATGCCGCTTGGCAAGGCTGGTGCCTGCGCGAACCGTCAGCCCCGGCATCAGGCCATAGGCCACGC
This sequence comes from Sphingobium sp. HDIP04, assembly GCF_000445085.1. Classification (NCBI taxonomy): domain Bacteria; kingdom Pseudomonadati; phylum Pseudomonadota; class Alphaproteobacteria; order Sphingomonadales; family Sphingobiaceae; genus Sphingobium; species Sphingobium sp. HDIP04. The sequence goes on from NZ_ATDO01000031.1 coordinate 7,866, forward strand.
CGAGCTTGAAGGTGGTGTGATCGCGCCAGCCGAAGCCCGCCTGCTCGCTGAAGGCCTTGACGCCGCTCCAGTTGGTCCGGATCACGTCGAAGCCCAGCGTCAGGCGATCGTTCGGCTTGACCGAGACGCCGGCGCCGAACTGCTCGGGCGTGTCTATGCTCCCGCCCAGGCCGGCGAGCAGGTCGTCCTCATATCCCTTGAGGTTGGACATGTGCACCTTGGTGAAATAGGTCGCGCCCAGGCCCACGGCGGGAACCGGCTTCCACAGGATGCCGAACCTGCCGCCGACGCCGAAGGCATGGCTCCACCCATGGTTCGGCAATTGCGCCGGTCCCTGGGGCGTCGGCACGATGACGCCCCTGGCCCGGAAGAACTCGTTGACCACGCCTAGGCCCACGCCGATGGAAAGATTGTCGCGCAGTTTAAACGCGATGGTCGGCGCGATGCCCGCCTGGATGAAATTGGCGCGTTCCTTCGAAAAGCCCATGCCCGGCACGAAGGGCTTGTTGTAGCTCTGGCCCAATCCTCCGCCGAAAGAAGTGACGGCGATCGTCACCTTGTCGTTCAGGTGATAGTTGACGCCGAAGTCGGGAATCGGCTGATATTGATGGCCTTTCACGTCATTGCCGGGGAAGAACAGGTCCGTAGTGCGGGTGTTCAGGATGAAAAGCTGGGCGCCGATCTCGAAACCATTGTCGACGAAGGTCGCGCCGGCCGGGTTGATCGTCGCCGCTTCCGGTCCCTGGGGCAGAGCGATGCCGACGCCGCCCATGCCCGTGGCCCGCGCATTGGCGCCGGTGAGATAATATCCGTCCGTGGCGTAGGCGGGAAATGCGATCCCCAGGCCGATGAGGCAAATTCCGGCACTGAAGATATTTAACTTGTTCATCACTCTTGACTCTCTCCAACATTAAAACGTGCCCGGCCTCTAGACGCGAGGCCGGGGTTCTTCCGGATCAGGCGCAGCAAGGGATGGGGCGACCTCCAGGGAGAGCCACCCCGTTCAGCGGTTTCCCGCCGTCATCGGGTCGAAAAACCCGCATGTTCATCAACTTATTGTTCCGCCGAATGACCTTCATTCAAATTCCGTATCACGTCGGCCCGGCGATTCGAGGTCTTTGGCTGAATGGCGGTCATTCGGATAGTGGATTGGAACCGGTCGAACTGATCCAAATCAGGGGCGCGCCGGCCAAAAACCCGCCTTCTCCTGCCATGTTCCGGAAAAATACTATGACATTCGATATATGAATTGCGGTCATTCACCGCAAATCCGCCAATGAAAACGGAAATTCCCCATGCGGATGACGCGAATCCACATCGCGGCAAGCCATGCTTGGACGGAATGCGGGGAAGAAGGTCGTTGTCCTGCCGAAGGGATGGGAAGGACTGTCCGGTCCGAACGATCTTCCGGCCGCCCGCCCCCTTCCGTTAGAACTCACGCCCAGCGGTCGACGAAATTCGAACCCGATTGAGATAAATCAAGATGCGTGCGCGCTCGCTGTCCTACACAGGCTCGGCGATGAGGGCCGGCGACGGCTCCAGCATAGTCAGATTTAGGCCGGAGCAAGCCAGCATGTCCGTCGCGATTTCTTCCGAACCGGCAAGACCGGCCTGAGTCCAGGATCATGTGGACCTATCATCCCGACCTGCTCGACCGGCCCGTCCCGCGCTACACCAGCTATCCCACCGCCGCGCAGTTCGGCGGCGATGTCGGCGCGGCGGAACTGGCCGCCCGGCTGGATGCGGTGGCCGGGGTGAAAAGGGACGACGCCCTCTCCCTCTACGTCCACATCCCCTATTGCCACGACATATGCTGGTATTGCGGCTGCAACACTGGCGCGGCGAACCGGGTCCAGCGTCTCGCCGCCTATGTCGAATCGCTGGAGCGGGAAATCGCGACCCTCGCCGCCCGGCTGAACGGACGCGGCCGGGTGCGGCGCATCGCCTTCGGCGGCGGCAGTCCCAACAGCCTGCCGCTGGTCGATTTCGTCCGCCTGCTCCAGCAATTGCTGCTCTGCTTCGAGGCGCATCATGCCGAATTGTCGGTCGAACTCGATCCCCGCCGCCTCGACGGCCAATGGATTTCGACCATGGCCGCGATGGGCGTCGACCGGGTCAATCTGGGCGTCCAGACCTTCACCCCCCATGTCCAGGCACGGATCGGCCGCATCCAGCCGCTCGACATGGTGGAACGCGCCGTCGGCCAGTTGCGCGCCGCCGGGATCGCGACCGGCTTCGACCTGATGTACGGCCTGCCCGGCCAGACGCAGGACGACCTCGCCGCCACGCTGGAGGCCGCCATCGCCATGCGTCCCGCCCGCATCGCCCTGTTCGGCTATGCCCATATGCCGCGCCTGCTGCCCCGCCAGCGCCGCATCGACGCCGGCGATTTGCCCGATCTCGCCGCCCGCTTCGCCATGGCGGCGCGGGGGCATGAGACGCTGACCGGCGCGGGCTATGAAGCCATCGGCTTCGACCATTTCGCCCTGCCCGAAGACGCCATGGCCCGCGCCGCCCGCGAAGGCCGCCTGCGCCGCAATTTTCAGGGCTTCACCGACGATCCGGCGGACATATTGCTGGGCCTGGGCGCCAGCGCGATCAGCCAGTTCCCCGACCTCATCGTCCAGAATGAGAAACAGGCCGGTCCCTGGCGCGGCATGGCCGACGCCGGACGATTGACCGCCGCCCGCGGCACGCTCCGCACGCCGGAGGACCGCCGCCGCGGCCGCATCATCGAAGCCCTGCTCTGCCAGGGAGAGGCGCATGTCGGCACGGCGCACCCCATGCCCGACCTCCGCCGCTTCGAACGACTGGGCCTCGTCCGCCTGAGCGAAGGCCGCGTCGCCCTGACGCGCGACGCCCTGCCCTATGCCCGCAGCATCGCCGCCTGTTTCGACGCCTATATGGAACCGACGGAAAGGCGCTTCAGCCATGCGGTCTAGCGCGCTGGTATTGCTCGCCATCATCCCGCTGACGGCGGTTCAACCACCGGCAGCCGCCGCCCAAAGCCCCTGGTATTGCGGCTCCGCCCCACCTGGCTGGACGCCCCCCTGGCAACGCAAGCCCGCCACCCCGGACGACAAGAACGCCCCCTGCCATTTCATCCCCTGCGACCGGAAGAAGATCCGCAGCGAAACCTGCCGGTAAAGAACCTACGTGCTCCTGCGAAGGCAGGAGCCCAGTCCCGCCCTTAGTGGATGATCGGACCGTCTGAACTGGGCTCCTGCCTTCGCAGGAGCACATATCGTTCCATGGCCATAGCCAAACCTCATCAAGCCAAAGCCAGCACGCTCGTCAGAATATTCCGCACCAGTTCCGCCTGCCCCCGCGCTCCGGTCTTGGCGTAGATCTTCTTCGAATAATTCCGCGCCGTCTCCACCGTCAGCCCCAGATCGTCCGCCGCCTCCCCGATCGACATGCCCTGCGCGATGGCCCATGCCAGCCGCGCCTCGCTGGGCAGCAGGCCGAACAGGTCGACCAACTGCCCGCACCTGTCCGCCTGCGACCATCGGTCGCCGCTGATATAGGCGATGGCGACGGGCGGCGACTGGACCGAGGGGGATCGGTCCTGGATCGGCCGCACCAGCATGTCGATCATCGGATCGCGGCTGAGGTTGATCGCCTTGGGCCGCGCCTCCGCATCCTGCGCGAAGCGCTTGACCAGCGCGGTCAGTTCCCGGTCCACCGCCGGGGAAGCGGGCATCAGCCGGTCGTACCGTCCCCGCCGCAACACGCTCGACCGCTGGAAGAGCGGCTCCAGATGCGCCGTCATGTCGACGATGCGGCACCGCGCATCCAGCGTCAGCCAGCCCGAATTGAGCCGCCCGAACGCCTCCGAAGTCACCGACGACCGGAATTTCTCCCGCTCGAACGCGACGAAGCTGCGCAGCGCGATGCGCAGATGCGGCACCAGCGCGGTCAGCAGCGCGCCGACCGCCGGTCCCACCTCCCGCCCGCCCGCGCAACTCAGCCAGGCGTCCATGCCGCTCGCCTCCGCGACGCGCACCGACCGGAAGGCGGTGATGCGCAACGGGTCCAGCCATTCCCGGCGATAGGATTGCAGCGCCGCATCCTTAGGCTCGATCAGTTCGTCCAGCGTATAGACCCGCGCCTCCCGCATCCGGCGATAGGGCAGCGGATCATGCGCCTGCTTATCGTTGAACAGCCGGTCCGGATGCAGCGGCCCCGCCGGCCCGGCATGCAGTTCCACGATCCTTTCCTCATCGATGGGCCGGAACGCCAGCCCGGCATAGGCCGCTCCGGTCCGCGCCCGCAGCTTTTCCAGGAACCCGTGCCAAAGGGGTTGCTCGAACATACCCTCATGGAGAGCCGCCAATAATCCGCCGTCGTCCAGTCGCATGACTAATATGTATATCCTCCCATATGGGAGGTCCAGCCCCTCCCCGCTTCTGCCATCAGGCCGCCACGAAACAAGGCGGTGAACGATGATCGATTCGAAAAGGCTGACCCATCTGGAACGTCTGGAGGCGGAGAGCATCCACATCCTGCGCGAAGTGGTGGCGGAGGCCGAAAAGCCCGTGATGCTCTACAGCGTCGGCAAGGATTCGGCGGTGATGCTGCATCTGGCGCGCAAGGCCTTCTACCCCTCGCCCCCGCCCTTTCCGCTGCTGCATGTCGACACCACCTGGAAATTCCGGGCGATGTACGACCTGCGCGACCGCATGGCGCGGGAGTCGGGCATGGAACTGCTGGTCTACCGGAATCCCGAAGCGCAGGAACGCGGCATCAACCCGTTCGACCATGGCCCGCTGCACACCGACATGTGGAAGACGGAGGGGCTGAAGCAGGCGCTCAACCTCTACGGCTTCGACGCGGCCTTCGGCGGCGCCCGCCGCGACGAGGAAAAGAGCCGGGCGAAGGAGCGCATCTTCTCCTTCCGCACCGCCAGCCACGGCTGGGATCCCAAGAACCAGCGCCCGGAATTGTGGAACCTCTACAATGCCCGCAAGAACAAGGGGGAGAGCATCCGCGTCTTCCCGATCAGCAACTGGACCGAACTGGACATCTGGCAATATATCCACCTGAACGACGTCCCCATCGTCCCCCTCTATTTCGCGGAGGAACGCCCGACGGTGGAGCGCGACGGCATGCTGCTGATGGTCGACGACGAACGCTTCCCCCTGAAACCGGGCGAGGAGCCGGTGATGCGCTCCATCCGCTTCCGCACCTTGGGCTGCTACCCGCTGACCGGCGCGGTGGAAAGCACGGCCAAGACCCTGCCGGAGGTCATTCAGGAAACCCTGCTCACCACCACCTCCGAACGCCAGGGCCGCGCCATCGACAAGGATGCAGGGGGCGCGGGGATGGAGAAAAAGAAGCAGGAAGGCTATTTCTGACGCGCCGTCGCCCCATAGCCGTCATCCCAGCGAAGGCTGGGATCTCAGGCCCCATGGCAGACCTTCTCGCAGACCGAACCCTTCGACCCAGATCAACGAGATCCCAGCCTTCGCTGGGATGACGAGGTAGCGACATGACCGATACGCTCACCAAGACCGACGACCCCATCTACAAGACCGACGCCCTGATCGCGGAGGACATCGACCGCTATCTCGAAGTCCACCAGCACAAGACGATGCTGCGCTTCATCACCTGCGGCTCGGTGGACGACGGCAAGTCGACGCTGATCGGCCGCCTGCTCTACGACAGCAAGATGATCTTCGAGGATCAGCTTGCCGCCCTCGAAGCCGACAGCAGGCGCGTCGGCACCCAGGGTCAGGAAATCGACTTCGCCCTCCTCGTCGACGGCCTCGCCGCGGAACGCGAACAGGGCATCACCATCGACGTCGCCTATCGCTTCTTCGCGACGGAAAAGCGCAAGTTCATCGTCGCCGACACGCCCGGCCACGAACAATATACGCGCAACATGGTGACGGGCGCGTCGACCGCCGACCTTGCCGTCATCCTGATCGACGCGCGCAAGGGCGTGCTGACCCAGACCCGCCGCCACTCCTATCTCGCCCACCTGATCGGCATCCGCAACATCGTGCTGGCGGTGAACAAGATGGACCTGGTCGACTATGACCAGGCGGTCTATGACGGCATCGTCAAGGATTATGCCGAATTCGCCAACGGCATCGGCATAAAGGCCTTCACCCCGATCCCGATTTCGGGGTTCAGGGGCGACAATATCACTGGCCTCAGCGCCAACACCCCCTGGTACAAGGGGCCGGCGCTGATGGAGCATCTGGAGACGGTGGAGGTCGACCAGGTCTCCGACCGGGAAAAGCCCTTCCGCATGGCGGTGCAGTGGGTCAACCGCCCCAATCTCGACTTTCGCGGCTTTTCCGGCCAGATCGCGACCGGCACGGTCCGCGTCGGCGACCCGATCCGCGTCCTGCCGTCGGGCAAGACCAGCACGGTCAGCCGCATAGTCACGCTTGACGGCGATCTGGAACAGGCCGTCGCGGGCCAGTCGATCACCCTCTGCTTCGCGGACGAGGTCGACTGCTCGCGCGGCGACGTGATCGCCGCGTCGGACGATCCGCCCCAGTCCGCCGACCAGTTCGAAGCGACCATCGTCTGGATGGCGGATGAGGACATGCTGCCCGGCCGCCCCTATTGGCTGAAGATCGGCACGCAGACCGTCGCCGCCACGGTGCAGCAGCCCAAATATCAGGTCAACGTCAACACGATGGAGCATCTGGCGGCGAAGACGCTGGAACTGAACGCCATCGGCGTCGCCAACCTGTCGACCGACCGCCAGATCGTGTTCGAACCCTATGCGCAGAACCGCGCGCTGGGCGGCTTCATCCTGATCGACAAGATCAGCAACGCCACGGTCGCGGCGGGCATGCTGCATTTCAGCCTGCGCCGGGCGCAGAACGTCCATTGGCAGGCGACCGACGTCAGCCGCGACTTCCACGCCGCCTTGAAGAACCAGAAGCCCGCCGTGCTGTGGTTCACCGGGCTTTCAGGCGCGGGCAAGTCGACCATCGCCAACCTCGTCGAAAAGAAGCTGGCGCGGATGAACCGCCACACTTTCCTGCTGGACGGCGACAATGTACGCCATGGGCTGAACAAGGATCTGGGCTTCACCGACGCCGACCGGGTGGAAAATATCCGCCGCGTGGGCGAGGTGGCGAAGCTGATGACCGACGCGGGCCTGATCGTCATCACCGCCTTCATCTCCCCCTTCCGCGCCGAGCGGGAGATGGTGCGCCAGATGATGCAGCCCGGCGAATTCATCGAAGTGCATATCGACACCCCACTCGCCGATGCGGAGGCGCGGGACGTCAAGGGCCTCTACAAGAAGGCGCGTTCCGGCGAACTCAAGAATTTCACCGGCATCGACAGCCCCTATGAAGCGCCCGAAGACCCGGAAATCCGCATCGACACCACCGCCATGACCGCCGAACAGGCGGCAGAGGCCATCGTCGCGCGGATCATTCCATGACGGGACAGGCCATGACCGAAGCGGCCAAAACCATGACCGACGCCGAACTGGCCGCGCATCTGGCCGAGGTGGCCGGACGCATATTGGTCAATGTGCGGGAAAGCGGCCTGTTCGGCCCCGCCGCGCTGGGCAAGGCGGGCGACCAGACCGCCAACCAGTTCCTCTGCCGTGCCCTGCGGGAAACGCGGCCCGAAGACGGCCTGCTGTCGGAGGAGGAGAAGGACGATGAGGCGCGCCTGGCCAAAAGCCGGGTCTGGATCGTCGACCCGGTGGACGGCACCCGCGAATATGGCGAGGCGCGGGCCGACTGGGCCGTGCATGTCGGCCTCGCCATGGACGGCGTCCCGGCGGCGGGCGCGGTCGCGCTGCCCGGCCTGAATGGAGGCACCTTGCTGCGCTCGGACCGCCCGGTCCCCGTCCCGCCCGCACCGGAAAAGCTGCGCATGGTGATATCCCGCACCCGCCCCGCCAAGGAGGCGGTCGCGGTGGCCGAACGCCTCGACGCCGAACTGGTGCCGATGGGATCGGCGGGGGCCAAGGCGATGGCGGTGATATTGGGCCAGGCCGACATCTACCTGCACAGCGGCGGCCAATATGAATGGGACAGCCTGGCCCCGGTCGCCGTCGCCCAGGCCCACGGCCTCCACTGCTCCCGCATCGACGGCTCCCCGCTGATCTACAACCAGCGCGACGTCTACCTCCCCGACCTGCTCATCTGCCGCAAAGACCACGCCGACAAAGTGCTGCACCTGATAGCGGAACTACCCTGAAATTCCTCCCTACGCGAAGCGTGGGGAGGGGGACCGTCGGCGCAGCCGATGGTGGAGGGGAAATACGCAGGTCACGCCCCATTCCCTCCACCAGCCTTCGACCGCCCAACCCAATCAAATCTCCCACCATGGCTTGTCCCGCGCCGCCCGCCTCGGCTAGAGCAATCCCAATCAAATCGGAGATCGCATGGCCTACGCCCTCTATCAGATCATCGTCATCCTGCTCGATGTGCTGTGGTGGATCATCATCATCCAGGCCATCATGAGCTGGCTGATCGCCTTCAACGTCGTCAATCTTTCCAATGATTTCGTGCGCACGGTGATGGTGGCGCTGGATCGGATGACGGCGCCCATCTACAATCCGATCCGCCGGGTGCTGCCGGACCTGGGGGCGCTGGACCTGTCGCCCATGGTCGTGCTGCTGGGCATTCTGATCATCCGCCAGGCCATATTGCCGCCGCTGTTCGGACTGGTGTGACGGTCTGGAGCCGGGACGGAGACGACCTCATCCTTTCCGTCCGGTTGACGCCGGGCGCGGCGCGGGAAGAGATCGGCGGCGTCTGGACGGACGACAAGGGCGCGACATGGCTGAGCGCCCGCGTCCGCGCCGTGCCGGAAAGGGGCAAGGCCAATGCGGCGCTGATCGCGCTGCTGGCGAAGCGGCTGGATTGGCCACGCGGGGCGATTTCGCTGGAATCGGGCGACGCCAACCGGCTAAAGCGGCTGCGGATCAAGGGGGGCGGTGAAGCGTTGGCCTCTGGCCGGCTCTCCACCATTATCGAATAACAGGGTGAAGCATCATGACCATCGGCAAGATCATCGACGGCAAGGCCTTTGCGGAGACGCTTCGCGGCAAGGTCGCGGACGGGGTCGGCGCCTTCATCGCCAAGACCGGGCGCAAGCCGGGGCTGGCCGTGGTGCTGGTCGGCGAAGATCCGGCCAGTTCCGTCTACGTCCGCAACAAGGGCAAGATGACCGTCGCCGCGGGCATGGAGAGCATGGAGTTCAAGCTGCCCGCCTCCATAGGCGAGGAGGAATTGCTGGACCTGGTCGAGGAACTGAATGCCGACGAGCGGGTGGACGGCATCCTGGTCCAGTTGCCCCTGCCGCCGCACATCAACGAGGCGTCCGTGATCGGCACGATCGATCCCGCCAAGGATGTGGATGGGTTCCATGTCGTCAATTCGGGCCTGCTCGCCACCGGGCAGGAGGCGATGGTGCCCTGCACGCCGCTGGGCTGCATCATGCTGCTGAAGGATGAGCTGGGCGACCTTTCGGGGCTGGAAGCCGTGGTGGTCGGCCGCTCCAACATCGTGGGCAAGCCGATGGCGCAATTGCTGCTGGCGGAAAATTGCACGGTCACCATCGCGCACAGCCGCACGCGGGACATTGCCTCGGTCGTGCATCGCGCCGACATCGTCGTCGCCGCCGTAGGCCGGGCGGAGATGGTGAAGGGCGAATGGATCAAGCCGGGCGCGACCGTGATCGACGTCGGCATCAACCGCGTCACCGATACGGAGGACGGCAAGAGCCGGATCGTCGGCGACGTCGCCACGGCCGAAGCGCTGGCGCATGTCCGCGCCATCACGCCGGTGCCGGGCGGCGTCGGGCCGATGACCATCGCCGTCCTGCTGCGCAATACGCTGGTGGCGGCGCATGCGCGGGCCGGACTGCCCAGGCCGGAGGGGCTGTGAAGGCGCGCGCCGCGCTTCTTGCCCTGACATTGCCGGCGCTGGCTGGCGCCCGCCCGCCCATGCGCTATCAGCCCGACCCCAGTTCCGTGTTCGCCGCCGAACTCGCCTTCAACCGGCTGGCGCAGCAGAAGGGGCAATGGACCGCCTTCCGCGAAACCGCTGCGGACGAGGCCGTCATGTTCGTGCCGCAGCGGGTCTTGGCGAAGCAATGGCTGAAGGGGCGGGCCGACCCCCCTGCCCCGGTAAGCTGGACGCCGTCGGCCATCTACGTGTCCTGCGACGGCGATCTGGCGGCCAGCACCGGCGGCTGGAAGCGGCCGGACGGATCGGTCGGCTATTTCACCACCATCTGGCAGCGGGACAGGAAGGGCGAGTGGAAGTGGATCATGGACCATGGCGACACGCTCGCCAGCGCCCGTGAAGCGCCCGAATTCCTCATCGGCAAGGTCGCGACCTGCAAGCGCGCCCGCGCAGGAGGGGCCCCGCGCCCCGCCAGCCCTCCGCCGGGCCGCAAAGCGGCAAAGGGCGAGATGCCGACGGCTCCCCGCGACGAAAGCCTGAGCTGGAACGCAGAGGCCGCAGCCGACGGCAGCCGCCGCGTGACAGTGCGCATGTGGAATGGGACCGACTATGAAACCGTGATCGACGACAGGGTGGCCGCGGCGCCATGACGGAACTGTTCATCTCCGCCTTCGTCACCCTGTTCGTGGTGATCGATCCGCCGGGCTGCGCGCCGATCTATGCCAGCCTCACCACCGGCGCGACGCAGGTCCAGCGGCGCAGCATGGCGATCCGCGCCGTCGCCATCGCGGCCGGAATCCTGCTGCTGTTCGCGCTCTGGGGCAAGCAGTTGCTGGGCACTCTGGGGATCGAACTGGACAGCTTCCGCATCGCGGGCGGAATCATGCTGTTCATCATCGCCATGGACATGGTGTTCGAAAAGCGCACCCAGCGGCGCGAAGACCGGGCGCAGAAGATCGCGGAGACGCCCGAGGTGGAGGATGTGTCGGTCTTCCCCATGGCGATGCCGATGATCGCCGGACCGGGTTCGATCGCCACGGTGATGCTGCTGATGTCGCGGGCGGAAGGGCTGAGCGAACGACTGGTGGTGATCGGCGCCGTGGTCGTGACGCTGGTGCTGATGTTGGCGTCGCTGCTGGCCGCTGGGCCGATCATGGCGCTGCTCGGCGCCAAGATCGAGGCGGTCATCACGCGGCTGCTGGGCGTCCTGCTGGCGGCACTGGCCGCTCAGTTCGTGATCGACGGGCTGAAGGCGAGTTTCTAGAGCGCACCGCGTTAATCGGGCGCGGGCAGGAGCCCGGTTGACACGTCTGAACCGCGCAGACGGAACAAACTTCAGCCGCCCGTCGCCCAATGACGGAATGGACTTAGCGGCTCCACCGGGCCCAGATCGCGGTGGGCAGCATCAATCCGCGTGCCTCTTCGCGCACCGCCAGTTCGCCCGCTTCCACGGTGCCCGGCAGATCGGCAAAGGCTTGGCGCAACAATTCCCCGATGGCCAGCGCCGACATGCGGACGGCATAGACAGTCAGGAACAGGAAGCGGCTGTCCGCGTCCAGCAATTGGCGGCAATGCGCGATCAGTCCCGGCAGATCCTCTTCCAGCCGCCAGACCTCGCCATCGGGACCACGCCCATATTTGGGCGGATCGAGCAATATGCCGTCATAGCGCCGGCCGCGCCGCACCTCCCGCGCCACGAACTTGGCCGCGTCGTCGACGATCCAGCGGACCGGGCGATCCTCCAGCCCCGACAGCGCCGCATTGGCCCGCGCCTGCGCCACCGACTTCTTGGAAGCGTCGACATGCACCATCTGCGCGCCCGCCGCCGCCATCGCCAGCGTGCCGACGCCGGTATAGCCAAACAGGTTCATGACCTGCGCCTGGTCCTTGTCCGCGATCCTGCCGCGCATCCAGTCCCAGACCGGCGCCATGTCGGGAAAGAAGCCCAGATGGCGGAAGGGCGTGCAACTGGCCTGGAACGTCACCTCTTGCCAGTGCAGCGGCCAGCCTTCGGCCGGGACGGGCCGTTCGTAGAACCAGCGCCCGCCGCCTTCCTCGTCGGAACCGGGGATGAATTCGCCGTCGGCCTGCCAGTCGTCCTGCGCGGGCGCCCACATGGCCTGCGGCTCCGGCCGGATGAAGCGGTAGCGGCCATAGCGTTCCAGCTTCCGTCCATGGCCCGAATCGATCAGGCCGTAATCGGACCAGGGTTCGCCGGGAAGGGTCTGGAGGTTCACCTCAGCCCCTCGGCGTCGCCCGCTCCGCGACATAGGCGGTGACCGCTTCGAAGGTGCCGGGCAGCTTGGCATAGGCCTCTTCCCGCGCAAACAGGTCGCCCACCCGCGAAGGCAGAGACGGGCGGATGCCGGTGGCCCGCTCGACCGCCGTGGGGAATTTCGCCGCATGCGCCGTCGCCAGCGTGACCACGGGCACCGCCGGATCGAGGTCGATCGAGCGCGCCGCCGCCAGGCCGATGGCGCTGTGCGGATCGATCACCTGCCCCGCCGCGTCATAGGCCCAGCGCATCGCCATGGTCATGGCGTCGGCATCGACCCGCGCCGAGGTGAACAGCGCGGACGCGCCATCCCGCTGGGCGTTGGTGAGGCGCATCGCCTTGCTGGCTTCAAAGCCCTTCATCTGTTCGGCGAGCGCCTTGCCGTCGCGGCCGCCCGCGTCGAACAGCAGCCGTTCGAAGTTCGAACTGACCTGGATGTCCATGCTGGGGGTCGCGGTCGCCACCACCTGGCCCTGGCTATAGTCGCCCTCCGCCAAGGCGCGGTGGAGGATGTCGTTGACGTTGGTCGCGACCATCAGCTTGGCGACGGGCAGGCCCATCTTCGCCGCGACATAGCCTGCGAACACGTCGCCGAAATTGCCTGTGGGGACGGAGAAGGCGATGGCCCTGTCCGGCGCGCCCAGGCGCACGGCGGCGTAGAAATAATAGACGACCTGCGCCATCAGCCGCGCCCAGTTGATGCTGTTCACCGCCGACAGGTTGAAGCGGCGCGCAAAATCGGCGTCGTTGAACATCGCCTTCACCAGCGCCTGCGCGTCGTCGAAGCTGCCGTCGATGGCGATGTTATGGACGTTGGGAGCGAGCACCGTGGTCATCTGGCGGCGCTGCACGTCCGACACGCGGCCGTCGGGATGCAGCATGAAGATGTCGATCTTCTCTCGCCCCGCCACCGCGTCGATGGCCGCCGATCCAGTGTCGCCGGAGGTCGCGCCAACGATGGTCAGATGAGCGTCCCGCCGCGACAGGAAGCGTTCGAACAACTGGCCGAGCAGTTGCAGCGCCACATCCTTGAACGCCAGGGTCGGCCCGTGGAACAGTTCCAGCAGCCAGTGGCGATGATCGAGCTGCACCAGCGGCGTCACCGCGTCGTGGCTGAACCGGCCATAGGCGGCGGCGCACAGTTCGCGCAGTTCCTCTTCGTTAAGCGATCCGGCGACGAAGGGCGCCATGACCCGCACCGCCGTTTCGACATAGGAAAGGCCCGAAAGCGCGCGAATCTGGTCGGCGGAGAAGCTGGGCCAGCTTTCCGGCACATAGAGTCCGCCATCGGACGCCAGCCCGGCCAGCGTCACATCCTCGAACCCGAGCGCGGGCGCGCTTCCCCTGGTGCTCACATAGTGCATGGGGGTAGCCCGGTAGCGCTCGACGCGCCTTCGGGCAAGCATTTAAGGTCGCGGCGTCCGTCTGCGCAGCGCGAGCAGGTAGATGACCACCGCGACGGCGGCGAAGAAGAACCATTGCCCGGCATAGGCCAGATGGTTGTTGGGCACGTCGGCGGCGGTGGGCGGCGCCAGCGGCTTGAGGCCAGGCACCGGCTCCCCGGCGATCAGCATGGGGCGGAGCGGCATGGCCTGGCCGCCGATGCGCGACAGAAGGGATCGGTGATCGGGTTCCTCCCCTATCCAGCCGCGCATCTGGCCGCCCTGCCATTGGGGCCTTGCGTCAGGCGTCTTCGCGACGCCCGCCGCGACCAGCACGCCGGGGCCTTCCGCGCCGGTCGCGCATTCGGCGATATAGCGGTAGCCGACCGATCCGTCAGCGGCGCGCCCGGCTTCGCTGCGCCAGTGGACCACGCGCAGGCAATGGGCGGAGGAGCGGCGGAACAGAAGTTCGGGCGGCACGGGCGGATGGGCCGGGAAGGCCACGGGGGGCTTGGCCGGATTGGCGGCGACCAGGGCCAGCGTCGATTCCTTTTCGGCGCGGCGCTGGAGTTGCCAGACGCCGAGGCCGATCATGACCAGCACCGCCGCCGCGACGATCAGCGTGGGGATGAGGGGCAGGCGGCGGCTCATGCTTCGCGGTCCCTTGCGATCAGGCGGCCCTCGCGCGCCTTGTTGCGATATTCGAGGATGAGCAGCGCGCCCTTCGCCACGCGCAGGCTGGCCATCACCGCCGCCACGGTCAGCGGCGTCCAGAGCAGGAGGTGCAGCCAGAGCGGCGGATGGACCTTCAGTTCCAATATCAGCGCCATCGCCACCATCAGCGCGCCGATGATCAGCGTCAGGAAGGCCGCGGGGCCGTCGCCGACATTGAACTGGCCGTAATCCAGTCCGCAGGCGCGGCATGAGGGGGCGAAACGGACCGGGCCGGAAAACAGCGTGGGCGCGCCGCATTGCGGGCAGGCGCCTGCCATCGCGCCGATTAGCAAGGGCTGCGGCGCGGGCGGATGAGGATCGGGGGCCGACATGGCGTCAGGCATAGTGCCCGCCGCCGAAAAAGAAAACGGCCGGAACAGGTCCGGCCGTTATTCGTGCACTCATCGGCGGAAGGATCAGCCGCCGTGGACCGGCGCGCCCCAGCCGCCCCAGACATAGATGGCGACGAAGAGGAACAGCCACACCACGTCGACGAAATGCCAGTACCAGGCGGCGGCTTCGAAGCCGAAATGCTGGCGCGGGGTGAAATCGCCCCGATGCGCGCGGATCAGGTTCACGATCAGGAAGATCGTGCCCACCAGCACGTGGAAGCCGTGGAAGCCGGTCGCCATGTAGAAGGCCGAGCTGTAGGGGCTGCCGCCGAAGGGGAAAGGCGCATGGGCATATTCATAGGCCTGGATCGCGGAGAAGAGCGCGCCCAGGATGACCGTCAGCGTCAACCCCTTCTTCAGCCCGTCCCGGTCGCCATGGATCAGGGCGTGGTGCGCCCAGGTCACGGTCGTGCCGGAGCAGAGCAGGATCAGCGTGTTGAGCAACGGCAGTTCAAAGGCGTTCATCACCTCTATGCCCTTCGAGGGGAACATCCCCTCGATCGGCGCCAACTGGCTGGGGAAGAGCGAGAAGTCGAAGAAGGACCAGAACCAGCCCACGAAGAACATGACTTCCGATGCGATGAACAGGATCATGCCGTAGCGCAGGTGGAGCTGCACCACCGGCGTATGGTCGCCGGCATGCGCCTCCGTAATGACATTGGCCCACCAGCTATACATGGTGAACAGCACGCCCGCGAGGCCGATCAGGAAAACCCAGCCGCCGCCAGCCGGCGTGGCGTCCGGATGCATCCACATGATCGCGCCGAAAGCCATGACCAGCACCGACATGGAGCCGAAAAAGGGCCAGATGCTGGGCGGAAGAATATGATAATCGTGGTTCTTGGCGCCTGCCATGACGTTTCTCATCCCCGTTCGCGTTATGATTGTGCCTTAGCTTGGCTTTTTATCCTGCTCAACAGGATAGAAGGTGTAGCTCAGCGTGATTTCCTGCGTGTCCTTATTGTCGGCATCCGTCAATATCTTCGGATCGACATAATAGATCACCGGCATGCGCACCTGCTCCCCCGGCTGTAGCGTTTGCTGGGTGAAACAGAAGCACTGGATCTTGGTGAAATAGGCGCCCGCCTGGGATGGCGTGACGTTGAAGGTGGCGGTGCCCGTGACCGGCCGGTCCGACAGGTTCTTCGCGACGAAGATCGCCATGTTGCGGGCGCCGACCGTCACCGTCTGGGTGTGGCGTTCCGGGTGGAACTGCCACGGCATGCCCGGCGTCACGTTGGAATCGAAGCGGATCGACATGCGATGCCCCGCCGCTTCTGCAACCTGCACATCGGCGTCCGCCCGCTGCGTGGTGCCGCCAAAGCCGGTCCGCTCGCAGAAGATGCGGTAGAGCGGGACCGAGGCGAAACCCAGGCCCAGCATGGCAAGGCCAACGCCGGCCATGCCGATCATCGTCCGCCGGTTGCGGCGATCCCGGTCGAAGGGCGAAGGAGGAAGGCTGGCCATCACTGTCCCCCACCGATCTTGGCGATGGTGATCGCGTAGAAAAGGATGACCAGCGCGCCCAGCAGCACCCCCGTCACGATGGCGCGGGATTTCTGCCGCGTCCGGACCTGCCTGTCTTCGTCGGGAGTCATGCGAACACCCAGCGGTCGACCACGACCGCGCCGAAGAGGAGGAAGAGATAGAGGATCGAATATTTGAACAGCCGCCGTTCGGGCGCCATGCGGGCGGGGTCGCTTTCCCGCCGCCGCAGCACCTGGAAGGCCATGGCGACGAACAGCGCCGTGCCGAGCAGGGCCGTCGTGCCGTAGATCGGGCCGGTAAGGCGCAGCAGCACGGGCGCCATGGCGGCGACAGCCATGATCGCGGTGTAGAACCATATCTGGCGGCGGGTCGCGACCTCGCCGGAGACGACCGGCAGCATGGGGATGCCCGCCGCCGCATAATCGGTCTTCACGAACAGGGCCAGCGCCCAGAAATGGGGCGGCGTCCAGAAGAAGATCAGCATGAACAGCGCGACCGGCAGCGCGCCGATGTCGCCCGTCACCGCCGCCCAGCCGATGACCGGGGGGAAAGCGCCCGCCGCGCCGCCGATGACGATGTTCTGCGCCGTCCGGGGCTTGAGCCAGATGGTGTAGACGAAGACGTAGAAGAGGATCGACACCGCCAGCACGGCCGCCGCCAGCCAGTTGGTCGCGACGCCCATCAGCAGCACGGAGAAGAAGGACAGGCCGACGCCGAAATGCAGCGCGGATTGCCGGTCCATCCGGCCCGCGGGCAGCGGGCGGTTGGCGGTGCGCTTCATCTTCGCGTCGATGTCCGCCTCATACCATTGGTTTAGCGCGGCCGCCGCGCCCGCACCGAGCGCGATGCAGAGAATCGCCGTGAAGGCCAGCACCGGATGGATATGCCCCGGCGCCGCGAGCAGACCGCACAGCCCGGTAAAGACGACCAGCGTCATCACCCTGGGCTTGGTCAGCGCGACAAAGTCCCGCCAATGCGCGGGAATCACGGGAAGCGGACCTTCGGACATGAACGGCGAACTTGCCATAGTCTCCTCATGCGGCATCCCGGCGCGGCGACCGTGCCGGGATTGCCTGATTCCAGGAACTGGCGGCCTTTACGCCAATCCCGGCGTTCCGGCAAACCGGAACGCCCCCGGCTGCGGTCAGTCGATGACCGGCAGCGTTTCGAACTGGTGGAAGGGCGGCGGGCTGGACAGGGTCCATTCCAGCGTGGTGGCGCCTTCGCCCCAGGGATTGCCCTCCGCCTTCTTGCCCGCGGCCAGCGACCAGATGAGGTTGACGAAGAAGATCAGCATGCCGGCGGCCATGATCTCATAGCCGTAGCTGGCAAACTTGTTCCAATAGGCGAACGCCTCCGGATAGTCCGGATAGCGGCGCGGCATGCCCGACAGGCCCAGGAAGTGCATCGGGAAGAACAGCATGTTCACGCCGACGAAGAACACCCAGAAGTGCAGATGGCCGAGGAATTCGTTGTACATCCGGCCCGACATCTTCGGGAACCAGTAGTAGAAGCCCGCGAACAGGCCGAACACCGCGCCCAGCGAGAGCACATAGTGGAAGTGCGCGACGACATAATAAGTGTCGTGCAGCACGTCGTCGACGCCGCCATTCGCCAGCACCACGCCGGTGACGCCGCCCACGGTGAACAGGAAGATGAAGCCCAGCGCCCAGACCATCGGGGTCTTGTAGCTGATCGAGCCGCCCCAGATCGTCGCGATCCAGGAGAAGATCTTGATGCCGGTCGGCACCGCGATCACCATGGTGGCGGCGGTGAAGTACATCTTCACGTTCACCGACATGCCGGTGGTGAACATGTGGTGCGCCCAGACGACGAAGCCGACGACGCCGATCGCGACCATGGCGTAGGCCATGCCGAGATAGCCGAACACCGGCTTGCGGCTGAAGGTCGAGACGATCTGGCTGATGATGCCGAAGCCCGGCAGGATCATGATGTACACTTCGGGGTGGCCGAAAAACCAGAAGAGATGCTGGTAGAGTTCGGGATCGCCGCCGCCAGCGGCATCATAGAAGGTGGTGCCGAAATTGCGGTCGGTCAGCAGCATGGTGATCGCCGCGGCCAGAACCGGCAGCGCGAGCAGCAGCAGGAAGGCGGTGACCAGCACCGACCAGACGAACAGCGGCATCTTGTGCAGGGTCATGCCCGGCGCGCGCATGTTGAGGATGGTGGTGATGAAGTTGATCGCGCCCAGGATCGAGCTGACGCCCGCGACGTGGAGCGACAGGATCGCCATGTCCACCGCCGGACCCGCCGAACCGCTGGTCGAGAGCGGGGCATAGACCGTCCAGCCGGTGCCAGCGCCGTTGCCGGTGCCGCCGGGCACGAAGGTCGAGCCGAGCAGCAGGACGAAGGCGGGGATGAGCAGCCAGAAGCTGATATTGTTCATCCGCGGGAAGGCCATGTCCGGCGCGCCGATCATGATCGGCACGAACCAGTTGCCGAAGCCTCCGATCATCGCGGGCATCACCATGAAGAAGACCATGATGAGGCCGTGGGCGGTGATCAGCACGTTCCAGAGGTGATAGGCCTGGTCCAGCGTCGCTTCGGGACCGTCGCTGAACTGCGCCCAGGTCTGGAGATACTGGATGCCCGGCTGCGCCAGTTCGGCGCGCATCAGGCCCGAAATCGCGCCGCCGATGATGCCGGCGACGATCGCGAAGATCAGGTAGAGCGTGCCGATGTCCTTGTGGTTGGTCGACATGAACCAACGCTGGAAGAAGGCCGGCTTGTGGTCGGCGTCATGATGATCATGAGCATGATCGCCGTGATGATCTGCGGTAATGGTGGTCATGGCGTCTATGCCCTTACATCAAAGCTTGGCGGCAGGAGCGGCGGCGGGCGCGGCAGCTTCGGCCGTGGTCGCGGCGGCGGCGCCCTTCAGCGTGCCGCCCTGCGACAGCAGCCACTGGTCGAACTGCGCGGGTTCCAGAGCCTCGATCGCGATCGGCATGAAGCCGTGGCGCGCGCCGCACAATTCCGAACACTGGCCGTAATAGACGCCCGGCTTCTCGATGGTGAAGCTCTTTTCATTGAGGCGGCCCGGCACCGCGTCCATCTTCACCCAGAGGGAGGGGACCGCGAAGCTGTGGATGACGTCGGCGCCGGTGATGATCAGCTTGATCGGGCGGCCGACCGGCAGGACCAGGCGATTGTCGGGAGCGAGCAGATAAGGCTCGCCGTTCGCCTCCGCCTTGTCCTTGGGCAGCATGTTGGAAACGAATTCCGGGATGCCGTTGTCGGGATATTCATAGCCCCAATACCACTGATAGCCGGTAACCTTGACAGTCAGCGCATCCTTCGGCGCGGGCTTGTACTGGTCGGCGAGCAGGCCGATGGAGGGAACCGCGATGGCCAGCAGGATCACCACCGGCACCACGGTCCAGATCACCTCTATCACCGTGTTGTGCGAGGTCTTGGACGGCGTCGGATTGGCGCTGCGGCGGAAACGGACCATCACGTAGAGCATCAGGATCAGCACGAAGATCGAGATGATGGTGATGATCGGCAGCAGCATCACGTCATGCAGCCAGCGTGCGGTGTGCCCGGTGGGCGAAAACTGCTTCTGGAGGGTGATTTCACCCGGCATGGGCATACCGATGCCCGGCGTCGGCTTCATCCGGGGCGGCGCGGCCACCTTCCCGGCGGGCGCGGCTTCCGCGGCGGGAGCCGCTGCATTGCCGGCCGAATCAGCGGCCGCAGCTTCATTCCCGGCAGCCGGAGCCGCAACCGCGGCATTGTCCTGGGCCAGCGCCGGACCGTTCATGGCGAGCGTCGGCGCAAAGGCCAACAACCCGGCGAGAACGAGCGATTTCACCTTGTTCATAAGCGTCTTCTTACCCCGTAACCCCTTGGCGCCGCGGCAACGAAGACGCACGCATACACGTCCCCCCCGCCCGTATCGGTCTGCCGCGGCTTATAAGCATCTTTTGTAACGCCTCAAGGTTCCACAACCAGATTTTCTTCGCTGTTGCAACGCCTAGTTGGTGAGCCTATCTCGCTCCCCGCGCGCAACCGCGCAAACATGGGGCGAGATCATGGGGCGACCCATGACGGGAAAGGCGCGCCGCATCGCGCATGAAGCGGGCGGCACGGGCGAATGGATCGAAGACAAGAATGACCGACGAGGAAGTATTGGCGGAATTCAGGGCTGCGGGCGCGTTGCTGGAGGGGCATTTCATCCTGTCCTCAGGCCGCCGCAGCGCCAACTACCTGCAATGCGCGCGCGTGCTGATGAACGCGGAGCGCGCCGGACGGCTGGCCCGCGCCACCGTGCAGAAGCTGCCGCGCGAATTGCGGCAGGAAATCGACCTGGTGGTATCCCCGGCGATGGGGGGACTCATCATCGGCCATGAAATCGGCCGCGCGCTGGACAAGGACGCCGTGTTCCTGGAGCGGCCGGAGGGCAGGTTCGAACTGCGCCGCGGCTTTTCCATCGCGCCGGGACAAAAGGTGCTGATGGTGGAGGACGTCGTCACCACCGGCCTGTCCTCCCGCCAGGCGATAGAGGCGGTCGCGGCGGAAGGCGGCATCGTCATAGCGGAAGCCGCGCTGGTGGACCGTTCCGCCGGAGAGGTGGAGCTGGGCGTGCCATTCTACCCGCTCGTCAGCATCAACTTCCCGGTCTATGACGCCGACCAGATCCCGCCCGAACTGGCGGCGATCCCGGCGATCAAGCCCGGCAGCCGGAAGCAGTAGCCCATGTCCCGAACCCCCGCTCATCTGCGCCTGGGCGTCAACATCGATCATGTGGCGACCATCCGCAACGCGCGCGGGGGAACGCATCCCGACCCGGTCAAGGCCGCGCTGCTGGCGGCCAAGGCCGGCGCCGACGGCATCACCGCCCATCTGCGCGAGGACCGGCGGCATATCCGGGACGAGGACATCGCCACGCTGATGGCGGCGCTGACGGTGCCGCTGAACCTGGAGATGGCGGCGACGCAGGAAATGCTGGGCATCGCGCTGCGGCATCGGCCGCATGCCGCCTGCATCGTGCCGGAAAAGCGGGAGGAGCGGACCACCGAAGGCGGGCTGGACGCCGCCGGGCAGATCGACGCTCTCCACCCGATCGTCGACGCGCTGGGCAAGGCGGGCGTGCGCGTCAGCCTGTTCATCGAGCCCGACGCCGCGCAGATCGAGGCGGCCATGCGCCTGGGCGCGCCGGTGGTAGAACTGCACACCGGCCGCTACGCCCATCTGGAAGGGTCCGAACGGGCGGAGGAACTGCGGCGGCTGGCCGACGCCGCCGCGCTGGCGGCGAAGAACGGCATCGAACCCCATGCCGGCCATGGCCTGACCTTCGACAATGTCGGGCCGGTCGCGGCGATCCCGCAGATCGCCGAACTCAATATCGGGCATTTCCTGATCGGGGAGGCGATCTTCGGCGGGCTGGAGAGCAGCATCCGCGAAATGCGCCGCCAGATGGACCTGGCGCGTTGATCGTCGGCCTGGGTTCCGACCTCTGCAATATCGAGCGAATCGAGAATTCGCTCGACCGTTTCGGCGAGCGGTTCGAGAATCGCGTGTTCACCGATGTGGAACGGGCCAAGGCCAACCGCCGTCCCTTCACCAAGGCGGGCACGCTCGCCAAGCGCTTCGCCGCCAAGGAGGCGTTTTCGAAGGCCGTCGGCACCGGGTTCAAGCAGGGCGTGTTCATGAAGGACATCGGCGTCGTCAATGGTCCCAGCGGCGCGCCGACGCTGCATTTGACGGGCGGAGCGCTGGCCCGGCTGGAATCGCTGGTTCCCGCAGGGCACCGGCCGGTCGTTCACTTGACGCTCACCGACGATCATCCATGGGCGCAGGCCTTTGTGATTATCGAAGCCCTGCCGTTATAAGCGTCGCACCTCTCCAGCCGGAAATCCTCCCATGACGGCAGCCGACATGACCGAAAACGATTCCGCCTCATCCGAACAGCCCGGCAGCCCGGCTTCCGAACCGGAAAAGACGCCGGTGAACTGGTGGCAGGAGGTTAAAAGCATCACCCTGCTGATCCTGGCGGTGCTGGCCTTCCACAGCTTCGTCGCCAAGCCCTTCTACATCCCCAGCGAATCGATGATGCCGGTGCTGCTGAAGGGCGACCGGCTGGTGGTGAGCAAATATCCCTATGGCTGGTCCTACGTGTCCCCCAGCTTCCATCCGCTGCCCTTTCTGAAAGGGCGGATTTTCGGGCGCCTGCCGGAACGCGGCGACATCGTCATCGTCTCGCCCCAGAACAAGCGGGAGGATTATATCAAGCGGGTCATCGGCCTGCCCGGCGACATAGTGGAGGTGCGCGGCGGCCAGGTCGTGCTGAACGGCGTGCCGGTGCGGCAAAGGGTGCTGAAGCCCATCCGCATCCCCGTCGACGGCAACGCGCCCTGCCCGCCCATGCAGTTCCCCGGCGCGCTGGTGACGGACGCGAGCGGGAGAAGCTGGTGCGAACTGCCGGTGCGGCAGGAGGTGCTGCCCAACGGCAAAAGCTATGTCACCATCGACATGGGGCCGAGCACGCTGGACTGGTACGGGCCGGTGCGGGTTCCGGCGGACCATGTCTTCCTGATGGGCGACAATCGGGACAACAGCGCGGACAGCCGCGCGCCGCTGGAGGAAAACGGGTTGGGCGGGCCGGTGCCGTGGGAAGCGATCGGCGGCCGGGCTGAGTTCATCACCTTCTCGCTGGACGGCGATTCGTCCTGGAACCCGCTGAGCTGGCTCCATGCCTTCCGCGCTGACCGCGCCGGGAACAGCCTGCGCCCGGCGAGCGTTACCCCGCCGAAATAAGCGTTTCGGATAGGGGCTTTGGGTTGAGCGGGACGAAAATCCACATAGAGGAACCCGGTCCCAGCGAATTGCGCAGCCCGCTGGTCCAGCATGAGGTCAAGCGGGCGGGCGTGTGGTTCGCCATGGGCATCGCCATCGCGCTGCTGGTGCTGCTGGCCCAGCCGATCATGCTGATCATGGGCGCGCTGGTGCTGGCGACGATGATGGACGGCGGCACGCGGCTGTTGGGCAGGCTGATGCCCATCGGGCGGGGCTGGCGGCTGGCCATCATATTGGTCGCCGCGCTGACCTTCCTGGTCTATACCTTCTACCTTACCGGATCGAGCCTGGCCGCGCAGGCGCAGGCGATGCGGGTGATCGTCGAGACGCAGGTCAACCGCATCGGCCAGTGGTTGCAGCAACTGGGCGTCACCACCATGCCGGGGGATTTGGGGCCGGAGGATTTCAAGAGCCTGGCGCAACAGGCGATGAGCTCGCTCGGCCGGGTGACGGCGGCGGTCGGGACCATGGTCGGCGCGGTCACCAGCGGGGTGATGATGCTGGTGCTGGCCATATTCATCGCGATAGAACCCAAAATCTATGAGCGAGGCGTCGCCTGGATGCTGCCGATGGACAGGCGCGGCCGCTTCTACGCCATTGCCGACAGGATGGGCTGGACGCTGCGGCGGCTGATGTTCGGGCGGCTGATCGGCATGGCGGTGGAGGGGGTCGGCACCTGGCTGCTGCTGTGGGCGGGCGGCGTGCCGATGGCGGGGCTGCTGGGCATATTGACCGGGCTGTTCGCCTTCCTGCCGAATATCGGATCGATCATTTCGGGCGTGCTGATCGTGCTCGTGGGCTTTTCCGCCGGCGTGGATGCGGGGCTTTACGCTTTCGGGGTCTATCTGGCGGTGCAGATCGTCGACGGCTATCTGATCGTGCCGATGGTGGCCAAGCGGGCGACCGACCTGGCGCCCGCGCTGGTGCTGGCCGCGCAGATCCTCTTCGGCGCGCTGTTCGGGATCATGGGGCTGTTCCTGGCCGATCCCATCGTCGCGATGATCAAGGTCTATCTGGAGGAGCGGTCGAAGGCGCTGGAGGCGGAGAACGGCAGAAGCGCGGCGGTGCCGGTGGCCGGGTAGTGTATGCAACCTGCTCCTGCGCAGGCAGGAGCAGGTTGCGCCGGAGGGAGCGTTGGCTCAACAAAAAGGCCGGGAAATCCCGGCCCTAATTGCTTTTCCGCCATGTCCGGACTCAGCGCCCCGGCGCGCCCTGCGGCATTCCGCCCTGCTGCATCATCTGCTGCATGCGCATGATGTCCGCCTTGGACTTGAAGTCGTGCAACTGGACGTCGAACACCAGCACCGAATTGGCCGGGATCGGACCCGCCGCCTGCTCGCCATAGCCAAGCTGCGGCGGAATCCACAGGCGGTACTTGCCGCCCTTCTTCATCTTCTGCAGGCCTTCGGAGAAGCCCGGAACCACGCCGTCCACCGGCATGGCGGTCTGCGGATTCTCGTCGAACACGGTGCCGTCGAGCAGCGCCCCCTTATAGCCCACCAGCGCCACGTCGGCGGCCGTCGGGCTGGGACCGGCGCCTTCCTCCAGCACCTTGAACTGGAGACCCGATTCGGTCGTCACCACGCCCTCTTCGCCGCCATTATGCACCAGGAAGCTGGCGGGCGAAGGCTCCACGCCCCGCTGCCCGGCCCAGGCCAGGCCGCCGGCCGCCAGCGCTACCGCGGCGACACCCACCCAGAGGCGCGTCAAAGACCCCTTGGCGATAGGATGAAGGGGAACGGCCGTGGTCGACATGGCTTAAGCCTCGCAAATTGGTGCGGGTGGTGTTTTCAGCGGAAGGAAGGACGGCCGGGCGGCCGCCCCGAAACGGCGGTCCTTAACGGACGCCGTCGCGCTCGGCGCGCTTGCGCTCCAGCTTGCGGGCGCGGCGAACGGCGGCGGCCTTTTCGCGGGCGCGCTTTTCCGAGGGCTTCTCATAGTGACGGCGCAGCTTCATCTCGCGATACACGCCCTCGCGCTGCAGCTTCTTCTTGAGCGCGCGCAGGGCCTGGTCGACATTGTTGTCGCGAACGATGATTTGCATAAGCCAGTCAAACTCCAGTCGAAAACGGACGGATCGCCAGGAAATTTCAACCCTTCCCGACGGGCCGCCCGAATGAAATAGCGGTGAGTCGCCGCAGGTCACCCTGCGCCGTGTGGGGCGCGCCCTACCAGCAGAGTCGCGCAAATTCAACCCAAAAGCCGTTTTTCTCGACAGAGGCGCGGGACAGGCAGATAGTCGCCCCATCAACGATAAGGAGGATCGCCATGGCAACAGCCGCCAGGACCAAGGGCAAGCGCCCCGACATGTCGCCCGCGGAATGGGCCGCGCGCCAGCAACTCGCCGCCTGTTACCGCATTTTCGACCATCTGGGCTGGTCGGAACTGATCTACAATCACATCACCCTGCGCGTGCCGGACGAGGAAAACGCCTTCCTGATCAATCCCTTCGGCCTGCTCTACGGCGAAGTGACCGCGTCGAACCTGGTCAAGATCGACATTGACGGCCATGTGCTGGACGGCAGCCCCTATCCGGTCAACCGCGCCGGTTTCACCCAGCACAGCGTTTTCCACCGCCACCTGCCCGACGCGCACTGCATCATCCACACGCACACCACCGCCGGCATGGCCGTCAGCGCCACGCGGGAGGGGCTGACGCCCACCAATTTCTATGCCGCCGCCTTCATCGGCCGAATCGCCTATCATGATTTCGAAGGCGTCACGATCCGGCCGGAGGAGGGGGAACGACTGGTCGCCAATCTGGGCGACCGGCGCATCATGATGCTGCGCAACCATGGCACGCTGGTCATGGCGAAGTCCCTGCCCCAAGCCTTCCTGACCCAATGGCTGCTCCAGCGCGCCTGCGAGATACAGGTCGCGACCGGCGCGGCCGGGACGCCGGTGGACATCCCGCCGGAGGTCATCGCCGTGCATCAGCGCGACCTGAGCGGCGTGCAATTGCCGACCGGCCCCGGCGTGCCGGATTTCGAGGCGCTGGTGCGGAAGATCGACCGGATCGATCCAGGCTGGCGGGATTAGGCCGGGGGAATGAGGGCGGGCGTTCCAACCCCGACTCCCCCGCCCCCACATCGCGCTCTATGGCAGCCAATGCCCGACGCGCCCGTCAGGCCTCATCCGATTGCAACCGCCTGTCCCCGCTTGCTACCCGCACCATATTTCCGCATCTTCCGCCCCATGCCCGCCATCCGCCCCGAACGGTCGATCTTCCTGCTGCTTCTGGCCTTGCTGATCGTCGGGCTGGCGGTGGGCAGCACCTATTGGCTCTACGCGGTGCAGCAGCGGGTCAACATCTGGGTCCAGCACACCCTGCGCGTCGAGAACCAGCTTTCGACGCTGCTGCTGCATGTGCAGGAGGCGGAAAGCGCCCAGCGCGGGTTCATGCTGACGCGCAAGGACTCCTTCCTTGGTCCCTATGAGGCATTTCGCGGCCGATGGCGGCAGGAACTCGCCGCGCTGCGCGTGGAGGTGCGCGACAATCCCCCGCAGGCCCGATCGGTGGAGGAACTGGAGGAACTGCTGGACGACCGGCTGTTCCTGATGCGCACGGGCATAGAGCGGCGGCGGCGGGGGGAGATCATCCCGGCGGGCGATTTCGATGCGGGCATGGTCACGATGGCCCGCATCCGTGCCCTGGTGGCGGCGATGCGGGCGCGGGAGGCGCAGTTGCTGAAGGGCCGGACGGCCAATGACAATCGCCTCAGCACCATGGTTTCGATCGGACTTGCCGTGTCCGCCGTGCTGATCACCCTGTTGGGCGCTGTGGCGCTGCGCACCGCCTATCGCCGCGTGGCCGAGGCGACGGAAAGCCAGCAGGCGCTGGCCGACATCAACCGCCGCCTGATGAGCGAGGCGCGGGAGCGCGAAGCCGCCGAGGGGCAATTGCGCCAGATGCAGAAGATGGAATCGATCGGCCAACTGACCGGCGGCATCGCCCATGACTTCAACAATATGCTCGCCATCGTCATCGGCTCGCTCGACATCGTCCGGCGGCGGCTGGCGCCGGGCACCGACGTCCGGATCGTCAGGGGCGTCGACAACGCGACCGAAGGGGCGCAACGCGCGGCCCAGCTCACCGCCCGGCTGCTCGCCTTTTCCCGCCAGCAGCCGCTGGACCCGCAGCCGACCGACGTCAACAAGCTGGTCGGCGGGATGTCTGAACTGCTGCGCCGCACGATCGGCGAGAGCATCCGGGTCGAGGCCGTGCTGGCGGGCGGGCTGTGGCGGGCGAGCATCGACCCCAGCCAGCTCGAATCGGCCATCATCAACCTCTGCGTCAATTCGCGCGATGCGATGCCCATGGGCGGCAAGCTGACGATCGAGACGGCCAACGCCCATCTCGACGATGCCTATGCCGCCGCCCACAACGACGTCTTGGCCGGGCAATATGTGATGGTGTCGGTCACCGACAGCGGCACCGGCATGCCGCCCGAGGTGGTGGAGCGCGCCTTCGACCCCTTCTTCACCACCAAGGGCGTGGGCAAGGGCACCGGCCTCGGCCTCAGCCAGGTGTTCGGGTTCATCAAGCAGTCGCGCGGCCATGTGAAGATCTATTCCGAACCCGGCGAGGGCACGATCATCAAGATCTACCTGCCGCGCCATTACGGGCCGGAGCCGGTCGCCGGCGCCATCCAGGCGGCGCCCGCCGAACTGCCCCGCGCCAAGGGGGAAGAGATCATCCTGGTGGTGGAGGACGAGGAGCGCGTCCGGCACATGTCGGTCGATTCGCTGCGGGAGCTGGGCTACACCATCGTCCAGGCATCCGACGGCGAACAGGCGCTGGAAATGCTGACAATCCAGCCGCGCATCGACATGCTGTTCACCGACGTGGTCATGCCCGGCATCAACGGGCGCGACCTGGCCGACCGGGCGCGGGCGAGCCGACCGGGCCTCAAGATCCTCTACACCACGGGCTATACCCGCAACGCCATCGTCCATAACGGCATGCTCGACCCCGGCGTCTCCTTCCTCGCCAAGCCCTTCACGCTCGATCAACTGGCGGCAAAGGTGCGCCAGGTCCTGGATGCCGATCCCGGCGAGCCCGACTGATCGAGATTATGGACAGGGGCGGGTGAGGAACATATGATGAACAATCATGACCGCCCTCACCACCCGACAGAAGCTGGAAATCCTGGCCGACGCCGCCAAATATGACGCGTCCTGCGCCTCGTCGGGCACGGCGAAGCGCGACAGCGCCTCGGGCCGGAAGGGCGGCATCGGCTCGACCGAGGGCATGGGCATATGCCATGCCTATGCGCCCGACGGCCGCTGCATTTCGCTGCTCAAGATCCTGCTGACCAACAGCTGCATCTTCGACTGCCATTATTGCGTCAACCGCCGGTCGAGCGATGTGCGGCGCGCCCGCTTCACCGTGCGGGAAGTGGTCGACCTGACGCTCAGCTTCTATCGCCGCAACTATATTGAGGGGCTGTTCCTCTCCTCCGGCATCATCCGGTCGTCCGACTACACGATGGAACAGTTGGTGGCCGTCGCCCGCAGCCTGCGCGAGGAGCATGATTTTCGCGGCTATATCCACCTCAAGACCATTCCCGACGCCGATCCGGAACTGGCGCGCCATGCGGGCCTTTATGCCGACCGGCTGTCGATCAACGTCGAACTGCCGACCGAGCAGGGCCTGCGCAGGCTGGCGCCGGAAAAGGACGGGCAGCGGATCGAAAGCGCCATGGCGGGCATGCGCGACGCCATAGAGGATGGGTCGGACGCCAGTCGCCGCTACGCCCATGCGCCGCGCTTCGCCCCGGCCGGCCAGTCCACCCAGATGATCGTCGGCGCGGACCAGGCGGACGACCGCGCCATCATCCGGCGGGCCAGTGCGCTCTACAGCCGGCACAGGCTGCGGCGGGTCTATTACAGCGCCTTCTCGCCCATCCCCTCGCCCAGCAGCGTGCTGCCCTTGAAGCGTCCGCCGCTGATGCGCGAACACCGGCTCTATCAATCGGACTGGATGATGCGCTTCTACGGCTATTCGGCGCAGGAGCTGGAAAGCGCCGCCGATCCCGCCACCGGCTGCCTGCCGCTCGACATCGATCCCAAGCTCGCCTGGGCGCTGCGGCACCGGGATTGCTTTCCGGTCGACGTCAACCGCGCCCCGCGCGAGGCGTTGCTGCGGGTGCCGGGACTGGGGGTGAAGGCGGTGGACCGGATCGTCGCCAGCCGCCGCCACCGGCGGCTGCGGCTGGACGATGTCGCCCGGCTGACGCGGAGCGTCGCCAAGCTGCGCCCCTTCCTGGTCGCGGCCGACTGGCGCCCGGTGCATCTGGCCGACCGGCTGACCCTGCACATCACGCACCCGCCCGCCTCGCAATATGAGCTTTTTCCGTGAGTCGCGCGCATTTTGCCGTTGATCGGACGGGCGGTTCATGTTTTCCTTGTCCGACGCAAGGAAAGGGCCGGATTTTTGGCGACGAAGTGGAACGATGGCGCGACCCGCCGCACGGGCCATGCCCAGCGGATGAGCACCCATCTGGCCGTCGCCCTGGTCGTCTTCTGCCTGCTTCAGATCTTCATCGTCGCCAAGATGGGCGGGTCGCTGCTGCTGCATCTGGGCATCATCGTGGCGATCGGCGGCTTTGCCGTCGCGGCGCGGGGGCTGGAGCGCCGCTGGGAGTTGCTCGACAGCAGCGGGCTGCCCGCGCACAGCCTCGACCTTCGCTTCCGCCGCGATCTGGTGCAGCTCTGGGGCGCCAGCATTGGCGGCGGGCTGCTCTGGATTCCCGTCGCGATCATTTTTCACGCCCTGTTCGGCTGAACCCAAAGGCCCGGTCCATCGTTGTTCCTTCCGCAAGAGAAGGAGCATGCCCCATGGCCGACGCCAGCATTTTCGACCGATTGAAGCAGGATCATGACGCCCATCGGCAATTGTTCGACAAGATGGCCGATGCGCAGGCGGAGCCGGATCGGCTGGAAAAGCTGTTCGAACAGTTCCGGGTGGAGGTGACGGCCCATGCGGCGGCGGAGGAGGAAACGCTCTACGCCACCATGCTGGCGCGGCCCGACCTGCGCGAAGACGCCCAGCACAGCGTGTCGGAGCATAAGGAGATCGACGATTATCTTGAGGAACTGGAAGGCCTGCCCTTCAATGGCGATGAATGGAACCGCGTCTTCGCCCAGATGAAGAAGCGCTACCTCCACCATATCGAGGAGGAAGAGGAGGAGATGTTCCCCGACGCGGCGAAGGAACTGACTGCGGAGGAGGAGCAGAAGCTGGCCGCCCGGTTCGCCCAGCGCAAACCGGCCGAATTGCAGCGCGCCGAGGCGAATGATTAGGGTCCATGCATCGCGCGCGGCTGAACGGACCGGATGATTTCGACGGTTGGCGCGTGGCCGCGCGCGCCTTCGCCCTCGCCGGCACGAAGCCAGCCGACATCCTCTGGCAGACAGGGGATGAAGGCGATCTCTTCGCGGCGGACGAAGCGCCTCCGCCCGTAGGCGAGGTCGCCTTTTCCGTCCCGCGCGCCTTTGTCGAACTGGCGGAAAAGGCAATCCTGCACCGCGATGCGGAGCGTTTCGCCCTGCTCTACGCCCTGCTCGTTCAAGTGCGCGACCGCCCCGCCAGCCTGGAGGATCGCGCCGACCCGCTGGTCCGCCGGGTGGAGGCCCTGGCCAAGGCGGTGCGGCGCGACATGCACAAGATGCGCGCCTTCGTCCGGTTCCGCGAACTGGCCGATGCGGAGGGGCCTCGCTTCGTCGCCTGGTTCGAGCCGGACCATCATATCGTCCGCGCCAATGCCGGATTCTTCGCGCGCCGCTTTGCCTCGATGCGCTGGTCGATCCTGACGCCGGAACTCAGCATCCATTGGGACGGCGATGCGTTGACCGAAGGACCGGGCGCCACCCGCCGGGATGCGCCCGCGCAAGACCCGGTCGAGGACATCTGGAAGGGCTATTATGCGGCGATCTTCAATCCGGCGCGGCTCAAGGTCGGCGCGATGCTGTCCGAAATGCCCCGGAAATATTGGCGCAACCTGCCCGAAGCCGCGCTCATCCCGGAGCTTGTGGCAGGCGCCCAGTCACGGGAGGCGGCCATGATCGCGACGCCGCCCAGGCCTTCCGCCCGGCAGGGGAACGCCGCGGCGGCCTGGAGCGCGCTGCGGGAGGAGGCGATGGGTTGCACCCGCTGCCCGCTCTACCGCGACACGACCCAGACGGTGTTCGGAGAAGGGCCGGTCGACGCCCCGCTGATGTTCATCGGGGAACAGCCCGGCGATCAGGAGGATCTGGCCGGGCGCCCCTTTGTCGGGCCGGCCGGGCAATTGTTCGACTATGCGCTGGAGGAGGCGGGGATCGACCGCAGGCGCGCCTACATCACCAACGCCGTCAAGCATTTCAAGCATGAGCGGCGCGGCAAGAGGCGCATCCACCAGACGCCCGAAACGCCGGAAATCCAGGCCTGCCGCTGGTGGCTGACGCAGGAGCTGGAGCTGGTCCGGCCCCGGATTATCGTCGCGCTCGGCGCCACGGCGGGGCGGGCGCTGCTGGGGAAGGCGCTGACGATCAGCCGCGTCCGCGGCGCGCCCATCGCGCTGGAGAGCGGCGCGCAGGGCTGGATCACGGTGCATCCCAGCTATTTGCTGAGGGTGCCGGATGAGGCTCGCAAGATGGAGGAGAGAAAGCGCTTCGTCGCGGAACTGCGGGAGATTGGAGAGCAGGTGAAGGGGCTCGCCTGAAAGTCACCGAGATATCCTACAATAACCCCAGCTTCGACAATTCCCCCAGCAACCGCGTCGGCATGGCGTCCAGATCGTTCGCTTCGCTCGACCCCAGATCAGGCGGCGCGTCCTTGCCTTCCAGATAGCGCCAGCCCTGATGCGCCCGCTTGGGCAATGCGCGCACCGGGATCAGCCGGGGTTCCAGCCTGATCCAGTAACGGCCCTGCCCGGTTTCCTGAAAGCCCAGCAATGGACTGCGCCCGACAAGCTGGTGCCCGTGAATCCAGAACAGCGAACCACCCGCCAGTTCCTCGACCCGCTTGGGCAGGTAGCGCGTGGTCAGCCGCGCCTCCTCCGCATGGCTTTCCAGCCAGGCGCGGAGCGTCGCGGGACTTTCGCTCCGAAAGGCGATCTTGGTGAGGTGCAGCGGCATGGCAGGA
The DNA here is from genome assembly GCF_000445085.1 of Sphingobium sp. HDIP04. Lineage (NCBI taxonomy): Bacteria > Pseudomonadati > Pseudomonadota > Alphaproteobacteria > Sphingomonadales > Sphingobiaceae > Sphingobium > Sphingobium sp. HDIP04. Next base: position 39,962 of record NZ_ATDO01000031.1, read on the forward strand.
AGATGGGCGCTGGCTGGCCGATTACAAACCCCAGACCGTGGCAAGGCCGAGGAAGGAGAAGAAGCCCATCACGTCCGTCATCGCCGTCACGAACACAGCCGAGGATACGGCCGGATCGACATTCATCCGGTCCAGCGTCACCGGCACCAATATGCCCGCCAGCCCCGCCACCAGATTGTTGATCAGCATGGCGAGCGCGATGACGATGCCCAGGTCGTGATTGCCGTAGATCAGCCCCACCGCGACGCCGATCAATATGCCGAGCGCTGTGCCGTTGGCGCTGGCGATGCGGAATTCGCGCGCGATCTGGCGGATGGTGTTGGAACTGGTGAGCTGGTTGGTGGCGAGGGCGCGCACCGCGACCGCCATGGTCTGCGTCCCCGCATTGCCGCCCATGCCCGACACAATGGGCATCAGCACCGCCAGCACGACATATTGGGAGATGGTCGACTGGAACAGCCCGACCACCGACGCCGCCAGGATCGCGGTGCCGAGGTTGACCACCAGCCATTGGAGGCGGGTGCGCACCGTTTCCAGGATCGGCTGGTTGATGTCGCCCTCGCCCGCGCCGGACAGGCGGAGGATATCCTCGCCCGCTTCCTCGGAGATGATGTGGACGATGTCGTCGACCGTGATCATGCCGACCAGCCGCCCGCTGCCGTCCACCACCGCAGCGGAGATCAGCGCATATTTCTGGAAGCGCAGCGCCACTTCTTCCTGGTCCATGTCGACCGGGATCAGCGTCTGTTCGCGCTTCATCAGGTCGGCCATGGCGACGCTGCGCGGGCAGGTCAGCACCCAGCTCAACTGGCAGGTGCCGATCGGCTTATGCGCCTCGTCGACGACGAAGATTTCCCAGAAATCGGTCGTCAGGTCGCGATTGTCGCGCAGATAGTCGATCACCTGACCGACCGTCATATGTTCCGGCACCGCGACCAGGTCGCGCTGCATCAGGCGACCGGCGGATTCCTCCGGATAGGAGAGCGCGCTTTCGATGGCGGCGCGGTCCTCCGGCTCCATCGCGTCGAGGACGGCCTGCTGGTCGGCCTCCTCCATATCCTCGATGATGGCGACGGCGTCGTCAGTGTCCAGTTCGGCGGCGAACTCAGCCACCTGTTCGGGCAGCAGCGCGTCGAGCAGGTCGTCACGGACATAATCGTTGAGTTCGGACAGAACCTCCGCGCCGACCAGGTCGCCCAGCGCCGCCGCCACCTGCCCGCGCCGTTCGGAGGGGGTGAGTTCCAGAAGGTCGGCTATGTCGGCGGGGTGCAGCGGCGAGACCAGTTCGCGCGCGCGGTCGCGGTCGTCCGCCTCCACCGCGTCCAGCACGGCGGAGACGAATTCGCCCTTCAGCCGGTCATCCTCGTCATGGCGGGATTCGGCCTGTTCAGCGGCGATATCGCCCAGTTCGTCCGGCCGGGGTTCGGCCGTATCGGCTCGTTCGCTCATCGCGTCCCCTACTGTCCGGTTCCTGTAGCATTTCGCTGCTTTTGCCCATGCCCGTCACAATTGCAATGGCTTCCATCCCCGTCTCAACGCTCTATATGGTCCATCACCCCAATTTTCCCCGAAGAGAGGATTTTTCATGGCCGACGACACCCTGACCCTTTCCCTCGACAGCGGCGGCGACGTCGTCATCAAGCTGCGTCCCGACCTGGCCCCCGGCCATGTCGAGCGCATCACCCAGCTTGCCAAGGACGGCTTCTACGACGGCGTCGTGTTCCACCGCGTCATCCCCGGCTTCATGGCGCAGGGCGGCGACCCGACCGGCACCGGCATGGGCGGGTCGAAGCTGCCCGACCTGAAGGCCGAATTCAGCCGCGAGCCGCATGTCCGGGGCGTCTGTTCCATGGCCCGCGCCATGAACCCGAACAGCGCCAACAGCCAGTTCTTCATCTGCTTCGACGACGCCACCTTCCTGGATGGCCAGTACACCGTCTGGGGCGAAGTCACCTCCGGCATGGAACATGTCGACGCCCTGCCCAAGGGCGAGCCGCCCAAGACCCCCGGCAAGATCGTGAAGGCGACTATTTCTTAAGAAGACTATCCGTGGCGGAGATGGCGTTGCCCGCCGTCTCCGCCGCTTCCTCAGTCGGCGGCGCATAGGGGCCGATGCTCTCTATATGCCAGCGGCGGTCCGCCTCGCTGGAGCCGGGCACATCATTGGCCCGGCGCAACGTCACCTGCCGCAGCCGATACCAGGGCTTGCCGTTCGCGGCCAGGCGACCATAGACCTGCACCGGCACCGTCACGAACAGCGATCCCGCGGCCCCCTCGATCGCGCCGGGCGCGCCCAACTGGGCATGAATCTCGCTGAATCCGCGAAAACGGGCGGCGAAGCGCGCATCGTCTTCCGCCCCCATGGCGCTGTTGTCGTTCCACAGATCCTGCGCGTCATTATAGCGCTTTTCCTCCAGCAGGCCGTAATAGCCCTGCACCACCTGGGCGGCGCCCTGCGCGCCCTTGGGATCGATGGAGCCTTCCTCCACCACTGGCTGCGGGTCGACCGGCAGGCCGCCGGGCATGCCGGGCGCCGGCGGGTTCAGCGGCTCCAGCACCGCCTGCGCCTCCGCCCGGAAATTATTTTCGACCTGCGCCGCATTGGCGCCATTGGCCAGATTGTCGATCGCGCTCTCCTCCCGGCCGTCGCAGGCCGCAAGCAGGAGCAGGGCGAGAACCGCGCTGGACCCAAGCCGCATCAGTCGCGCCGACCCCGCCAGCCCTCACGGCCGGAGCGGCCGCCGCCGCCGGAACGCGCGGCGCCGTCGGATCGGGTGCGCGGCGTCCCCCAATTGCGTTCCGCCCGTGGCGTCGTCATATCCCCTTGTCCCCTTCCTGGCCGGGGCGCCTGCGCGCCCGCAGCGGGATTGCCCTGTCGGGCATTCCGCCAATTGCCGCTCCACCGATTGCCGTCGCCGCCGGAACGCTCCCGCCAGCCCTGACGCGGTGCGCCATTGTTCCAGTTGCCGCGCCGGCCGTCATCGCGGCGGGCCTCCCGGCGTCCTTCCCAATAGCGGCGCTGGCCTTCGCTCCAACGTTGGCGATGGCCGCTGCGATTGTACACATAATAGCCGCTGCCGGGATAGTAGTAGCCGTCATACCAGCCGCCATAATAGCCGGGACGATAATAGCCCGGACCCCAATAATCGTCATAATAGCCGCCGCCATAATAGCCGCTGCCCACGCTCACGCCGCCATAATAGCCATCGTCATAAGCACAGCCGCCCAGGGCCAGCGCACCGGCAAGGCCGATCGCCGCGAGGAACCTCCGTCCGGTCCAGGCCATCGCCTTTCTCCTTCATCCTGCATCCATGCCATGCATAACGCGGGCTGCTTGAATTGGTTGTGAATGGCCTGGGTGGGGAGAGCGGTCAGGCTTGGCTCGGCGCCCCTTCGCCGGGCGCGGACCTTCCCCGATTCCGCCACCAGCGCAATATCGCTTCCCCGGCGGGCCGCTCGACCAGCCGGTTGATCAGCGTGCCCAAAACCAGCGCCACGGCGAATGCCGCCGCGAACCCCGTCCAGGGACTGTACCCCGCCTCCGCCATCTTCAGCATGACGACGAAGCCGACATGCTGGTGGATGAGGTAGAAGGAATAGCTGATCCCGCCCATCCAGACGAGCGGACGAAAGCTGAGGAAACGCAGCCGCCCGGCGACCAGCGCCACGAACGTCGCCAGCAGCAGGACGCCGGCCAGCAGCATGTCCGGGCTGTCGATCGTCGCGACCGACAGCAGCGCGAGCGCGGCATGGGACGCCTGCTGGCGCCAGCTTCGCTGCCCTGCCCAGACGCGATAGGACAATATGCCGATGATGAAGAAAGGCACATAGCGCAGCACCAGCAGCATCACGATCCTTTCCGGCATGCCCGGCCACAGCGCATAGAGCCAGCGCGCGGCCAGCCAGCCCAGCAGCAAGAGTTCCAGCCGCCTTAGCCCCGTGCACTTCCAGATCGACAGCATGCAGGCGTAAAAGGCGATCTCCACCGTCAGCGTCCAATAGGCGCCGTCCACCTCCGGCAGGAAGGCGAAGCCCTGCAGCATGGTGACGTTGGCCAGAATCGCCGCCGGCCCGATCAGCAGTTGGGAAACCCGCGCCAGGGATTCGATGCCCAGCGTCAGGAGCATCGCGACGAGATAGGCGGGATAGAGCCGCGCGAAACGGTTGACCAGGAAATCGGCCGTCGTGCGGATGCGGTCGAGCGTGAAGAAGATCGCGAAGCCGGAAATGGCGAAGAACAGCAGCACCCGGTAATTGCCGCCCAGAAAGCGGAAGGGCACATGGGCCGCCTGCGGAAACAGTTCATGGAAGCGCGTGGAATAATGGAAGACCAGCACGCACAGCGCGCCCAACCCCCGCAAGGCGTCCAGTTCCGTCAATCGGCGGGAAGAAGGGCGCGGCCCCGGCATGACCGCGCCATAGCAAAGAAACAGCAATCATTCCGTTAATATCGTGGTTAAGCAGCGATATAAGCCATGCTTCCGTCGATGACTGGATTTGGGTGGATTCCCGTCATTCCCCCTCCCGCAAGCGGGAGGGGGTTAGGGGGTGGGCTGGCGCGACATCAGCGTTGTTTTGCAACGGC
>NZ_ATDO01000032.1:0-26383 GCF_000445085.1 Sphingobium sp. HDIP04
GGTAGGTCCACTTGCCCCGCACCTTGACGTAGGTTTCATCCAGGCGCCAGCTCGGATCAAAGCCACGCCGCCAGAACCAGCGCAGCCGCTTCTCCATCTCCGGGGCGTAGCACTGGACCCAGCGATAGATCGTCGTATGGTCGACCGAAATGCCGCGTTCCGCCAGCATTTCCTCAAGGTCGCGATAGCTGATCGGATAGCGACAATACCAGCGCACCGCCCACAGGATCACATCACCCTGGAAATGGCGCCACTTGAAATCCGTCATCGTTCCGTCCGTCCAATCTCCGCCAAGCATGCTCAAGCTTCACGATTTTTGCAACAGAGCCGACAGGAGGATCGAACAGGCGCCGGCGCTCGTCTCCGGTCAGAAGTCGGCGTCGTGCCATTTTGCTCTCCCGCTGAGGCGAATAACAAAATTGACACCAAAGCGGCTTGCACTGGAGGGAGGCCATTCGTTGCCGGTTGATCCCCGAGCAATCACCCGGCGCAGCAAGACAGTTTGGCGACATCCTTATCAAACGTTTGGGCCGCCAGTTTGAGGCCTTCCACAGTGGTCAGGTAAGGAAATATCGTTGCACCCAATTCCAGGGTGGTCATGCCGTGTTTGATCGCCAGCACCAGTGTCTGGATCGAATCCGCGCCTTCGGGTGCCATGATCTGGCCGCCCAGCAAACGGTCGTTCGCCTTGTCGGCAATCAGTTTGATGAGACCCCGCGTATCGCGTGCTGCCAGTGCCCTTGGCACAGCATCGAGCGGGAGCAGCGAAACCTTGATGTCCAGGCCTTGCGCCCGTGCTGTCGTTTCAGTGAGGCCGGCGCTGGCGACTTGCGGGTCGGTGAAGACGACGGATGGCATGGAGGAATTGTCGTAGCGGTATTGGTTGCCCGTCACCGCGTTGCGCGCGGCCAGTTTTGCGCCATAGGCGGCCATGTAGACGAACTGGTCCCGTCCCGTTACATCGCCCGCCGCGTAAATGCCTGGAACCGACGTTTCGAGGTGGTCATCGACGACGATTCCACCATTACGGGCAAGCACTATGCCGCGCTCCTCCAGCCCAAGCCCGTCGCTATTGGGTCGGCGTCCGGTGGCGATGAGCACCTGTTCCGCCGCGACGGTGTCACAATGCCCCTCGCAGGTCAATTCGACCCCGCTCTGTGTTTGGGCGATACGCTGATAGCCGACACCTGCGCAAACCCGCACGCCCTCGGCTTCCAAATAGTTTTTCAGCGCGGCACTCACTTCCGGGTCCATTTCGGGGAGCAGGCGGCTTCGGCAGCAGATGGTGACATCAACGCCCAGACGCGAAAACATCTGTCCCAGTTCTACCCCGATCACCCCGCCACCGATCACCAGCAGCGATTTGGGCAAGCGATCCAGCGCCAGCGCCGATGTGCTGGTTAGGTAGGGCACGCTGTCCATCCCCGGAATCGGCGGCACGGCGGCGTGCGCACCCATCGCCAATATGACCTTGCCGACCTTCATGGGCGCATCGCCGACAATCAGCGCACCATCGGCAAAGCGTGCCTTGCCCTCGATATAGCTCACACCGTCATAGGCGGGCAGCAGATCGACATATTTTTTTTGGCGCAGCGTCGTGACAAGATCGTCCTTCGACGCCGCCAATACGGACCAGTCATCCATCTGGACAGCGCCCCCAAGGCCGGGAAAGCGCGCGGCGGCAAGCCCACCATGCACCGCTTCGGCGGCGCGGATCAGCGTCTTGGAAGGAACGCAGCCAACATTGACACAGGTGCCGCCAATCGTGCCGTGACCGACGAGCGCCACTTTCGCGCCCAGATCGGCAGCGGCGATCGCGGCGGAGAACCCGGCAGAACCCGCGCCGATGACGGCCACGTCAAATCCTTCCTGCTCGGGGCGGTTGCAACAGTCGTTCATTGCTTATCACTTTCTTGAGGCGCTGGCGGCGCCCCGCTCAGTTTTGAATAGCGCGCGCCGGATAACCCGCGTTGGTTGATGCAGCGGCAATCGCAGCAGCATTGGTGCGGCGCGGGTTATAGGTTGCGCGCGCGGTCTTGGCTGCGAAATCGACCGTGACCGCCGTTACCCCGGCGACGCCTTCCATCGCCTTCTTCACGGTGATCGGGCAGGTGGCGCAGGTCATGTTCTCTATGGCAAAGGTGGTTTGCTTCTGAGCGGTTGCGGTAGCCGCGGGGCGATCTTGCGCCGTGCCACTAACGGCTCTGTTGCAAAAATCGTGAAGCTTGAGCATGCTTGGCGGAGATTGGACGGACGGAACGATGACGGATTTCAAGTGGCGCCATTTCCAGGGTGATGTGATCCTGTGGGCGGTGCGCTGGTATTGTCGCTATCCGATCAGCTATCGCGACCTTGAGGAAATGCTGGCGGAACGCGGCATTTCGGTCGACCATACGACGATCTATCGCTGGGTCCAGTGCTACGCCCCGGAGATGGAGAAGCGGCTGCGCTGGTTCTGGCGGCGTGGCTTTGATCCGAGCTGGCGCCTGGATGAAACCTACGTCAAGGTGCGGGGCAAGTGGACCTACCTGTACCGGGCAGTCGACAAGCGGGGCGACACGATCGATTTCTACCTGTCGCCGACCCGCAGCGCCAAGGCAGCGAAGCGGTTCCTGGGCAAGGCCCTGCGAGGCCTGAAGCACTGGGAAAAGCCTGCCACGCTCAATACCGACAAAGCGCCGAGCTATGGTGCAGCGATCACCGAATTGAAGCGCGAAGGAAAGCTGGACCGGGAGACGGCCCACCGGCAGGTGAAGTATCTCAATAACGTGATCGAGGCCGATCACGGAAAGCTCAAGATACTGATCAAGCCGGTGCGCGGTTTCAAATCGATCCCCACGGCCTATGCCACGATCAAGGGATTCGAAGTCATGCGAGCCCTGCGCAAAGGACAGGCTCGCCCCTGGTGCCTGCAGCCCGGCATCAGGGGCGAGGTGCGCCTTGTGGAGAGAGCTTTTGGCATTGGGCCCTCGGCGCTGACGGAGGCCATGGGCATGCTCAACCACCATTTCGCAGCAGCCGCCTGATCGGCGCAGAGCGACAGCCTACCTCTGACTGCCGCCAATCTTTGCAACAGAGCCAGTTCGAGAAATACCGCCGCCAAACAAGAACAGGGTCCGCTTCGCGTGAAACGAAGCGGACCCTGCGGGAATCGTGCCCGGCCTGGAGGCGCGGGACCGGGCACGACGGGGGGATTTCAGCTGACGGTTTCGGGTTCCTCCACCTGTTCGGCCGTACGCTGACGACGCTGACGCCGGCCGCCTTCGGGCTGTTCGCCACCAAAGGCGTGCTCTGCCGACGACTGGCCGAGGCCGGCCTCGGCGCCCTGGGCCGGCGCGCCGGCGGTTTCGCCTTCGCCGGGCAGCGGCGGCAGCGCGTCATCGGCCTTGCGCGCCATCTCCGAGGCGAGGTCGCGCCGCCGCGTCGGACGCGACCAGACCACGTTGTAGCTGCCGTCCTCCTGGCGGAACGCGGAAATGTAAAGCGGCGCCGCCAGGCTCGGATCCTCGATCTTCCCGTTGAGGAACGCCTCGCCCGTGCCGTTCGAGAACAGCTCGAACAGCGCCCCAACCTGCACCCACGCCCGCGATGCCGACAGCGCCAGCACCTCGAACTTCGGCGCCTTCGGATTGGCCGAGTGCACCTCGCGCAGCGCAATCGTCATCGCAATCGTCAGCGTCTCGATCTTGCCGACGAAAATACCGCCTTCATTCTGCTTGATCGAACCAATGTTCATGGAAAGTCTCCTGGATGATGGTCTCGAACACTGTGTCCGGGACACCGTCCTTCCTCCCCCTCCTCTCCTCGGCCGTTCGGCCGAGCCAGCGCGCAAGCGCCATAGCCGAGGCCCGCGTCCGCGGCCTCGGGACGATCCGGTCGATCCATGGATCGATCCGAACAGCCCCCGCCTGGTCCCGGCCTGATCAACCCCACCCCCGACGCCAATCGTCGGGCAGCAGATCAGACGCAGGAGATGATCGGCCATCGCGAAACGCTCGCGCGTCAGGCCGCTGGCTTTGGCGAGTTGGCTCCAGGATGCCGGAATTCGACTGGGCTTCTTCCGTGCGCAGCTATTCCGCAGGACCGCAATCTGGGATGGTGGCCCGTCAACGGCGGACAGTCGCGTTCAGGCGTAGTGCGGCCGGACCTCGGGAAAGGCCGGGGGCGCCGTCCATTCGAAGACGATGGCAGTATAACGGCCGCCATCATAAAGGACGGAATCGACGCGGCGACGATGACGCTGTAGCCGTTCGAGCAGGCGGTTGGCGCGGTCAGCCAACTGGATGGCCCGCGCTTCGGTCGGCGCCAGCGCGAGAAGGCGGGCCAACTCGCCGGTGTCGTACCACCAGCCACCCTCTTCTGCTCCACCATAGGCGCGGTCAATCTCATAAAGGGCGATGATGTAGCGCATGTGCGGCTCCTTCAGTTGAGTGGGGCCGGGAGCGCCAGCCATTCGGGCTGGTCGTCGGCAATGGGCGGATCGAAGTTCGCGGCCTCGGCCTCGGAAAACACCGTGGCGCCAGCAAGCGAGCCGAAGCCCGAATGGCTGTTCCAGAAGAGCAGGCCGGCCTCTGCGTCGCGCGTGACAAGGACGTATCCGTCGACACCTTCGTGGTGACCGCGCGCGATAGCGCGATCGAGGAGCCGGGACGAACCTGCGAACTCGAGCCCGTCTTCGCGGATGACGACATAGCCGCCGCCGAACTCACCGGGGCGCAGGCGATCGCAATCGAGCGCATATTCGAAGCCAAACGGCAGAGCCGATTTCGCGGTCGCCTGGATCAGCAGCGCGGCGGTTTCGACATCGACCTGGTCGCCGTAGAACCAGACCTTGCAACGGCCTGACCCATCGGACGGATCGACCTGCAGCGAGAAGCTGAGGCGTGGATAATCGAGATCGCTGAAGATCGCGCGAAATCCACCGAAGGGATCGGCCTCGATCGACGGGAAGCACGACGTGAAGGATTCGCCGAGCGCGGCATAAGCTGCGGCAAGTTCATCCTGCTCGAAACCAGAATCATCGAGAATTCCTGTAGCATCTTCGATCTGGCGCAGGACTTCGGCCTCGGCCTCGGTAACGGTGAGCACAAAGCTCGCTTTGACGAAATGGTTGGCCATGTTCGCTCCTCGCGAAAAATAGGTTCGGGACAGTCAGGTCTCCGGCCTCGGAGACATGTCCTGCCCCTTCCCCCTTCCCTGCTCCTCTTTGCGTGCGCGAAGCGCAGATGCGGCGAGGCGCGCGGAGGAGAGCCTCGGTCTCGGTCAGTGGCTTACAGAAGGCGTGGGCACCGTCAGCGAGTCCAAGCGTATCGCCGACACCAGCACGTCGGGAGACAAGGCCTGCGGCGCGCCGGGGAAGGTTTTGCTCATTCTGGCCGCTCATCCGATAATTTCTGGAAACTTTCACAATTTGGAAGTATGAGGAAATTCATGTCATCCTTGGCACAGCAGATCACGGCAGCAGGGCTGGCCGACCATATCCTGAGCGAACGCCAGCTTGGGCGGTTGCTGGGCGGCGGGGATGCGCGGCGCTACGGCCTCGTAAACCGTGCCCTCAAGGATGGCTCCCTGCTTCGGGTGAAGCGCGGCACATATCTTCTGGGGCGAGACTATCGCAGCCAAACCGTACATCCCTTCGCCATTGCCCAGAGTCTCGTACCAGGCAGCTATATCTCGCTCGAAAGCGCGCTGACCTGGCATGGCTGGATTCCCGAAGCGGTTTTCACCACCGCCAGCGTGACACCGGGACGCAAAACGCTGCACTTCGACACGCCGGACTTCGGGGCGTTCAGCTTCCACCCTCTCGCCATTGCCGATTATCGGTTCCTGATCGGCGTTGATCGGGTCCAGATGGGCAAACTCACCGCCTTCGTCGCCCAGCCTTTGCGGGCGCTGATGGACTTGGTTGCCCTGCGCAAGGAACAATGGAGCGGGGTCGAATGGCTGACCCATGGCATGCGGATCGACCCGGACAGGCTCGTCTCGCTTCGACGAAAGGATTTCGCCAAGCTCAGATCCACCTACAAGCACAAGGCCGAGAACGCCTTTCTCGCCGCGCTCGAATACGCCGTCATGGCCCGAAAGGCTTCCAATCATGATTGACATCATCCAGGAAAAGCTGCGCAGCTACGATGCGGCCAACGCCCTCGAAGAGGAAAATGCCGTCAAGGAAATCCTCCAGGAGATCGCGCTTTACGCCCTGTGGCGCGGCGATTTCTTCGATGTCGCCCTGTTTCAGGGAGGCACCTCGCTGCGTATCCTTCATGGCCTGCCGCGTTTTTCAGAAGACCTCGATTTCCTCCTCCGCGCGCCCGATCCGGATTTCGATTGGTCGCCTTATCTCACGGTTCTGGTCGACGTGTTCGGCCAGTTCGGCCTGAAGCTCGACGCGCGGCCCAAGGCGAAAATGGACAGCGCGATCCGCCAGGCGCTCCTCAAGAATGATTCGATCGCCAGCCAGCTCGACCTTATCTTTGCCGGGACAGGCAAGCCCCGGACGATCCGCATCAAGTTGGAAATCGATGTCAATCCCCCCGCCGGCTCCGGCGAAGATGCCACCTATCTCGATTTTCCGGCCGACTATGAAGTGCGACATCAGGATCTGCCGTCCAACTTCGCGCTCAAGATCCATGCGCTGCTCTGCCGGGGCTTCCTCAAAGGTAGGGACTGGTACGATTTCTCCTGGTATGTCGCAAAGGGAACTGCCCCCAATCTGCCGCTCCTGCGCGCGGCGCTGATTCAAGCCGGACCGTGGGCTGGTGACGAGAGCATTGCCGTCAATATGCCCTGGCTGAAGGACGCGCTGGGCAGCACGATCGCCGGTCTCGACTGGAAAGCGGCGGCCGAAGATGTGCGCCGCTTCCTGCGTCCGGCTGAACTCAAATCGATCGACCTGTGGAGCGAGCGCTTCTTCATGGCGAAGCTGGACCGGCTGGTTCCGCCCCCCGGACAGAATGCGAATGCATGATTGCCCGTCGCCAGGGCAAGCGCTCGACGCCTGACTCAAGACCTATGGAACCGTGCGCGATGGCAACTCGGGTCATCTCCTGCCCGAGCAACAGTAGGAGATCGATAACGAGCGGGTTGCTCTGCACGTTGGAAAACTTCTAGTCGCCGAAATCCCGCCAGCGGCCGACCAGTTCGATCATCTCGGCCTTGCAGCCGAAGGCATCCGGATAGATCGCGCCTTCATGTTGACCGAGGAAACCGACGATCGTCGTGATGTGGGTCGCGATCGTCGCGTCGACGCCGAACAGATCGGCGATAGGAAAGTGCCCGCAATCCTCGCCGTTCCACCAGGCCAGAAGGAAGTTTGCGACCCGGCGTGATTGGCCGGTGTCGGATCGGGCAATTGCGATGAGACGATCGAGGGCGTTGTCTGCGGCGGCCTTGCTGAAGGGTCCCTGATCCATGAGATCAGGCTACAGCAGCGTTGGGTGCGGGTGAACCGGAAATAGCAGGATCCAGCCCCGGCGAGCCGGCGGGATTGCCGCGCAACATCCAGGGCATCGGCTGGATGAGCCGTGCCCAGTCGGCGAAAGACGGAATGCGCCCCAGATCTTCGGTGACGTGCGCCTCCCCGATCAGACGCACCGGCACCTGACGTCCGTCGCTGTTGCGAACGGTCACGCCAAAAATCGTCTCGAGCAGGAAAATCCCCTCGGCATGGTGCCTGAGCGCCCGGTGGCGCGGATCAGCGATGATCTTCTTGGATTCATCGAACCATTGATGAAGGGCGATATAGTCGCCCGGCACGCCGCCCCAGCGGCGCGCCGAGCTGAGCGCATGAAAATAGCAGTGAGACATGGATCACAGCTCCGTCTCGGTGGTGTCGTAGTCGATGAACCGGGCATTATGCGTGATGGTCACGCCTCCCGAGGCGACATCGATGACGATCTCTCCGTAGGCGCCCTCGCCATTTTCCCAGCCACCATGATGGTCGCAGACGGCATTTTCAGCAAAAGACGACAGGGCGTCCTCCAGTTGCAATGCGGAACTGCGAACGTTTCCACCATAGTCGACGGCGTAATGGTCGCACAGCACCGAAGGCAATTCCCGGACAGACTGGCCGCCATAGGCGGTGACATCGCCCATCATGCCTTCATCACCGCCACCATCATAGCTGATGTCGACGCGTGTGATACCATGCTCCCGCAGGATAGGCAGGAACGCGCTCTTGCAGCGCGCTTCGACACGCCGGACGGCGGCGGCATGCTCTGCGATCTCGGCCTCGATACGAGCCTGAATGGCGGCCTGGTCGGAGGTAAGTTGCGTCGGTATCATACTGGTGTCTCCTCAAGCGAGCGGTTCGCGGCCTCGGCGCAGCGAGGGTAGGCGGCGGCGAGATTGCGATGAAGGATCTCGAAGTCGGGAATGGGGAACCGTCCCAACGGGTCGGGCCGCGTCGCGAGCAACGCACCCATGACGATGTCGTCGATACGGTCCCGGTCGACCGCGGGGGCACGGCCGTCGTCGTAGCGGACCGGCGGCGCGAAACCGGCTTCGACCCAGCTGGCGAGACCGTCCTGGGCGGCCTCGACATAGGCCGCGACCGAGGGATCGCGACGATAAGCGCCCGCATCGACCTTGAGACCGAGCGTGCGATAGATGCCGAAGTCGTGCCGGTTGGTGATAAAGACGAGGGCACACCCGTCCGGGGGCGGGCCGAAGCGGGCGATGACGGCGGCCCGATAGGCGGCGACCTCAAGCCGGTTGAGGCGCTCGAAGTCGGGGGTGTGGCCGAGCTGCGCGCAATCCTCGTGTCCGGGCGCGCCGCCGAGGTCGATGATGTCGGACATGGCCTTCTCCTGTTGCGTGAACACAAAGGCACACCCCCCTCCTCTCTCCGGCCATGAGGTCAATGGACGGCAAAGGCCCCCCGATCCGCTATGGAGCTGAAGGTCATCTCAAGGGTTAGGGTCGATCGCGAAGCGTGTGGCGGCGGCCCGCCGCTGGAGCGAGCCGATGCGCTAGACGAAAGCCATGCGGTGATTGCCCGGCATCCGGTCAATGAAGGTCGGCGATCCAGTTCTCGACTTTGAGTGCGCGTATCCGCGAGAAGTCTGTGATATTCGCGGTCACCAGCACCGCTTCCAGGGCATAGGCATGGGCAGCGATGAACCAGTCATTTGGCCCGATAGGCTTGCCGGCTGCTTCCAGCTCTGCGCGAATACCGGCATATTCAGTGTCGGCGGGGACATCGAGGGCAAGGATCTGGAGGCTGTCCAGAATGGCCTCGATCTGCGCCAGCAGCCGCGGCGAACCCGCTCTGGCGCAGCCGTAGCGGAGTTCCGCCGCGGTGATGATGCTGACACAGATCGCATCCGGGCCCACTTCGGCGATGCGTGCGGCAACCGATCCTTGCGGATTGCGGGCAAGCTCGGAGACGGTATTGGTGTCGAGCATATAGAGCCCGCTCACAGGTCGATGGCCTTTATCGGGAGCAATGTGTCCTCGACATCGGGAAACTGATCATCGGGCCCGAGCGGCTGCAGGGATGCGAGGACTTCCAGAAGATTCTTGCGGCGTACCGGTTCGATAATGAGGCGGTCGCCATCGCGATGGATCATCACGCGGTCACCCGGAAGTTCGAAATCGGCAGGGATGCGCAGAGCCTGACTCTTGTTGTTCCGGAACAGTTTGGCTTCTCGTGGAGGGACGGAAACTGCTTTTTTCCGGGCCATATCGACCTCCTTTGCATATGCATGAACATATGCATTGTACTGGGGAAATGTCAAGATTGTAGCCCATGCCGGGTGTTGCCGTACCTGCGCGGCGACAACTACGATGGCCGGTTGAGCGGCGACTATGATGGCCGGTAGGATCGGTTGTCTGGTCTGATCGTAGGGAGGGGCGCAGCCCCGACCGGAGAGCGGACCAGACAACCGGTGGCGATCTTTTTCCCCTTCTTTCGGGGGGCAGATCGGGGCTGTGGCGGGCGGTGGTATCGGAACACTCATCGAACAACGAGCGATGGGTTTGCGATGCCGGGCCACCACATTTCCGATCAGCAGGTATTTCTCTTCATGACCCATCGTCGCCAACACACCCAGGCCGTCGCGGCTGCCAAGGCCGGTATCAGCGAACGCAGCGCACGCCGGATCGAGAACGATCCGCAGCTTCCGTCCCAGAAGAAGAAGGAGCGCCACTGGCGCACCCGCGCCGATCCGCTCGAGCCATTCTGGCCACGTATAGAGGAGTTGCTCCAGATCGACGGTATCATTGCCGTCACGGTCTTCGAGACGCTCCAGGACGAGTTCGGCGAGGATGCTGTTCCCGATGCGATACGACGAACACTGGAACGCCGGATCGCCCGCTGGCGGGCACTGCACGGCGGCGAGAAGGAGATCTTCTTCCCGCAGCATCATGAGCCCGGTCGGCAGGGCCTGTCGGATTTCACGGTATGCGACAGTCTCAAGGTCACTGTTGCCGGCGAGACCCTGGCCTATCGCCTCTACCACTTCCGCTTGGCGGCGAGTGGCTGGGAGCATGCGGCTGTCGTGCTGGGCGGGGAGAGCTTTGCCGCCCTTTCGGAGCACCTGCAGGATGCGTTGTGGAAGCTGGGCGGTGCGCCGGCCGAACACCGCAGCGATTCCCTGTCAGCCGCCTACAAAAACCTCAACGCCGATGCGCAGCGGGATTTCACCCGAAGCTATGACGAGCTGTGTCGTCATTACGGCATGCTTGCTACCCGCAACAACCGCGGCGAGGCGCACGAGAACGGATCGATCGAAGGTCCCCATGCCCATCTCAAGCGACGGCTCGATCAGGCCTTACGCCGGCGGGGCAGCCGCGATTTCGTTAGCATCGAGGCCTGGCGCGAGTTCGTTGAGGCGCAGGTCGCCAGACAGAACCGGCGACATGCTGCGCGCATCGATGCAGAACGCAGGGTACTCAAGGCGCTGCCCGCAAGGCGAACCACCGATTTCGCCATGGTCACCGTCGATGTCACCCGCAACGGCACCGTCGCCATCGATCGGGTTACCTATTCGGTGCCTTCCCGCCTCGTCGGACGGCGCCTCAACGCGCATCTCTTTGACGATCGCATCGAGCTCTTCCTCGGTCCAGACAGGGTAATGTCCACGCCGCGTGTGCGGATCAGTCATCCCCACCGGGGGCATAGCATCGATTTCCGGCACATGATCGGTAACCTGCGCCGCAAGCCCGGTGCACTGCGCAACCTCGTCTACCGCGAAGCCCTCTTCCCCGATCACGCCTACCGGCGGGCCTGGCAAGCCTTCGATGCCCAACTCGATGGACGGCAGGCCTGCCGCGATGCCGTCGCGCTGCTCGATATCGCCGCCAGGGGCGACTGTGTCGACGTGCTGGCCCGGCGGATCGATGAGGCTCTCGACAGCGGGCGCTTGCCCGATGTCGATGCGCTCAGGGACGAGTTCCTGCCAACCGCAAGATCGCAGCGCGATGTCGCTATCCCGCCACCCGATCTGCACAGCTACAACAGCCTGATCGCCAGCGGGGAGGTGCACTGATGACCCGCACCAAGGATCAGGCCGCCGCCGTACTGCCTACCCTGCTCAAGGCCTTGCGCCTGCCGAGCATCAACCGCAACTGGAAGCACCTCACCGACACCGCCGATCGCGATGGCTGGCCGGCCGCCAACCTGCTGGCCTCGCTTCTCGAGATCGAGATGGCTGATCGCTCCTCCCGGCGCATCCAGCGCCATCGCGACCAGTCCGGCTTGCCCGCAGGCAAGACCTTCGCCACCTTCGATTTCGACGCCGCCCCCGGCATCCGCAAACCGCACCTCTTGTCCCTCGCCGCCGGTGACGACTGGATCGAGAACGGCGGCAACCTGCTGCTGTTCGGCCAGAGCGGGACCGGCAAGACGCACGCAGTTGCCGCCATTGGCCATGCCCTCATCGACACGGGGCGGCGCGTCCTGTTCTGCTCCACCACCGACATGGTCCAGAAGCTCCAGTCCGCGCGCCGCGACCTCAGCTTGCCCGCCATGCTCGACAAGCTCGACAAGTTCGATCTCATCGTGCTCGACGATCTGTCCTACGTCCGCAAGGACCAGGTCGAAACCAGCGCCTTGTTCGAGCTCATCGCCCACCGCTACGAACGCCACTCGCTCGCCATTACCGCCAACCAGCCATTTTCGGCATGGGACAACGTCTTCCCTGATCCCGCCATGGCTGTCGCCGCGATCGACCGCCTCGTGCACCACTCGACCATCATCGAGATGAACGGCGAAAGCTACCGCAAGCGTTCCGCCGTCGCCCGCATCAACGCCGGCGATTACGACCCGCCCAATGGCGCCCCGGACCGGCCATCATAATTGTCGCTGGCTTCGCGCTCGGGAGCACCCTTGCTGAGGCAACGGGTAATTGTCGCCAGCGGCAATTACATGCCAACCATCCCATGCGCTTCAAACCCTCGCTTCCGGCCAGCGCCAGCGACAATTACCCAGCGTCGTAATTGTCGCTCGACGGTTGCTCCTCGCAACAGCAAATGGTAGCCAGAATTCACCAACCGGCGCGGCCACCTATCGGCCATCAAAATTGACGCCGACCGGACTCCGTAATCGTCGCGCTACAGCCGCGAAACTCGTTTGCCGCACTCGGTATGCTTTGTTCGTGCAGAAGGGAGCGTACGCGCTCGACCAGATGGGCAGATCCCGGAGCCGGGTAACGCATCTCGTAAAGTGCGTCAGGAAAGCCACCGAAATCATGAATTGTAGTGTGTCGGTCGAGGCCGTTGAGGGTCACAACACTCTCTTCCCAGTGCGCCGATATGATCAGGATCGCGGTCGGTCGAAAGGGGAGAAGCGCGGGCAGAGATTCGAGGAACGACCGCGCCGGACTGTCGCCAAGCGCAAGGCTTGGAGCACCGTGGCTAATGAATATGCTTGGGAGCATCGATTGAACCGCCAGAAGAGAGTTTATACGGGGATGGCATTACGGGCTGCGGGCGGAGAGCAGCTTCAGGTGATCGCAGGGTTGATAACGGTCCCAGGAAGCGGTGTCGGCTTCAATGCGTAGAGCCCATCGCCGATCAGAGCCTGGACTATGAGGGTGAGCGCCCAGAAGGCAGGAAATTCCCAACCCCCATTGGGATTGTTGAAGAAGAAGCCGGCGCCGGCATGCACCGTTGCAATCGCGCCGAGCAGGATTGGGATAAGGCCCAGCGCCACGATGCGCGGATAGATGCCGAGGAGCAGTGCAATTCCGCCAAGCGTTTCCGCTGTCATCACCAGATAAGCGATGAACCCTGGTACGCCGACCGACTCGAAGAATTGCGCCGTTCCGGCCGGCGTGAACACGAAGATCTTCATGCCTGCATGTGCGAGGAAGAGGCCGCCAAGGGCGGCACGCAGCACCGTGGCACCGATCATTCCGGTGTGGACTTTCATAGCATCGCTCCATCGACGCGACCGATGACAAAGGCATTGCCGTCGGTTGCGATGTCTGTCGCCGTGGAGTTCCGAACTGGATTTGCTCGGCTAGCTCTTAGCGGCGGGCGGAGCCGTCTCCGCCGATGCCGTGACAGGTAATCTGCTTCCCACCTCGCGATAATCTGCAAAAATGTGCGGCGTTATCACACCGCCAGTGTGAACCGAAGCGAGCGATCAGTTCCTGTCGGTTGTCTGATCGATGCGTCGCTGCCACGGTGGGGTGCCAGCAAAACGCTTGATAAGGAAATCAATGAAGACGCGCACCTTCGCGGGGAGATGCTCGTTCGGAGGGTACACTGCGTAGATGTTGCCGAGATCGAACGGAGGATGGTCGAGTTCGAGAATTTCGAGCCGACCATCTGCAACGGCATCGGCAACGATGAATGTGGGCTGGTAGACGATCCCCATACCGGCAATGGCCGCTGCGACAAGTGCGTCGCCGTTGCCGGCGCGAAGCGGCCCCGAGACAGGCACCTTGATATCGCCGTTGCTTCCAAAACTCCACGAACTGGGTCCGACAGCGTGGGACAGGGTGTAGCCAAGGCAGCGATGATCGCCGAGATCGATTACCGTCTTGGGGCGTCCGTGTTTTCTGAGATATGCCGGCGATGCGCAGACCGCCATGTGACAAGGCGCGAGACGGCGCGCAATCATGGGCGAGTCCTGTAGTCGTCCGATACGTATGGCGAGATCCCATCCTTCCTCCACGAGATCGACAAGACGATCGTTCACGCCAAGATCGATTGTCAGGTCTGGGTGAGCTTTGGAAAGGTCGTTCAAAATGGGCGCGATTTCGCTTGTGCCGAATGAAACCGGAACATTGACCCTGAGCAGTCCCCGCACCACTAGTTTGTCGGCTGCCGCTTCGGCTTCCGCTTCTTGAAGTTCGGCGATGATGCGTTCCGCGTTTTGCACGAAAGTGCGCCCGATTTCAGTCGGGGTCACTTTGCGTGTCGTGCGGTGCAGAAGCCGCACGCCGAGCCGCTGCTCGATAGCAGCGACATGTTTGGTCGCCATGGTCGGCGACATGTCCAAAGCCCGAGCTGCACCCGACAAGCTGCCCAGCTCGACGACTTTAAGCAGGACCTGAATCCCCTGGAACCTATCGAGCAAGCGACTATCCTCACACTGATGGTGTCAAATCTTCGCTCTAGGTAAGAAATTATGCCTCGCCTTACAATGAATAAGGTCGCTCCACCGGTGTGAGGTAACTTTCGTGCCCGAGTGAAGCGACGCTGGGGGCGGGGTCGCGGGTCGAATGGTCTCGCACCGTCCGGCTCGATGATGAGGTGCTGTGCGGAGAGAATTTCCTGCAATTGCGATCGCAAGGGAGTTTGCGTGATCGTCAATGCGTCCGACCCGCCGAACAGCAAGCTGGGCGGCTGCTTAATCTCAAGGGGCGAGCTGGAGTGATCGGCGACCGGTCTCATTGCCACCTATCGGGCGCAAGAAAGTGTCTTCGTACCTCTGGTGAGAGCAGAACTCCGTCTCGGTGGGATTATCCCATTGAAAGGCGATTGTTAGCTTAGGCGACACCCTGATGAACTGCCGTCAGAGGCAAACCGGACCGTATGGAAGCGGCCTGGCGCGCTTGCCTGCAGGCCTACGGGTGGCGCTTCGAGCGCTGCAATCCGGCGCGAGTAGATAAGGCAGAACGACAATGACGCTTCGATCGATTGTGCGCGTGTTGGGATTGTTGCGCGAGGCGTCTGCTCAAACCAGTGCCGCGGCATCCTCCCGGCCCGCCAATAAGGAATCAACAATGACCAAGGTGCTTGTCCTCTATTACTCGTCTCACGGTCATATAGAGGAGATGGCCTATGCCGCCGCCGAAGGTATCCGGTCGGTCGGCGTGGAGGCGATCGTGAAACGGGTTCCGGAGACGACCCCGGAAGAGATCGCGCAAAAAAATGGCTTTAAGCTTGACCAGAAAGCCCCCATCGCGACCGTCGATGAGCTTGCCGAGTATGATGGCATCATCCTCGGCTTTCCGACGCGCTTCGGCACCATGCCGGCGCAGATGAAGGCGTTTCTCGATCAGACTGGCGGGCTTTGGTATGAGCGTAAACTCGTCGGAAAAGTGGGGTCAATCTTCACGTCGTCCGGCACGCAACATGGTGGGCAGGAATCGACGATCCTTGGAAGTATTCCGGTGTTGCTCCATCATGGCATGATCATCGTTGGACTTCCCTATACCGCGCAGGGTCAGATGCGCCTTGACGAGATCACCGGCGGTTCCCCGTATGGCGCGTCGACGATTGCTGCGCCGGATCGCTCACGCCAGCCTTCCACCAATGAGCTGGAGTTAGCATCGCTGCAGGGGAAGTTCGTCGCGGAAGTTGCACGGAAGCAAGCGGCGGCCTGAGCACGGTCCTGAGGGGCCTGTCGATGCTTCTCAGGGTAGATGCGTTAGACAGCTGGCGGGTAATCACGGCGAAACGATCGCGCTCAGCGCGTGGACGGATACCCGCCAGCTGGAAACGACAGGTGATGATGCGCCGGCATAGGCGAGGGGCATGAACACCACATGCTGCCCGACATCGGCCGCTCGGCCGTCGCGGAAAAATCTACACAAACCCCGACCAGAAAATACCGGAGGTGGCGTGAGTCCCGTGGGAACCTTAGCGCTTCTTCCCGACCTTTCGGGGCTCCTGGGCGCGTTTGACCGGCTTCTTGTCGCTGAGGCTTCGCATGAAGGCGGAGAGGATCGGGGTCGTGTTCGCCTTGAGATAGGCACAGTGGGTTGGCGATGTGATGTTCGGTTCGGCCAGCCTGACGAAGGTTACGCCAGGCATGCGGATGCTCGTGACCGCTTCGGGAGCGATACAGATACCCGAGCCGATCGACACGAGCGCAAGCGCCGATGTTTGATCCTCCGCTTCGGCGCCGATAACAAGATTGACGCTTGCAGCCGACAGGGCGCTCAGAACAGCATCTGCGAAGCTCGGCCGATTTCCGGATGGGAACAGGATGAGCGAACGCCCGATAAGATCGGGAAGCCTCAGAGACGTTGCATGAGCAAGGTTGTCTTCGACCGGAAGTGCGACATAGAGCGGTTCTTCGGCAACCGTCATGACCTCAATGTCAGGTGCGGGATTGAAATAGCGGCTAAATCCGATGTCGATCGCTCCGGAACGAAGAGCTTCCTGCTGGCGATCCTTTCCCATGCTGACGAGGACGATTTGCGCAAGCGGGACTTGGGCACGGAAGCGGCGCAAAATCATAGGCACGGCTTGATAGATGGACGAGCCAAAGAACGCGACGGTGAGGCGGCCGATCTCGCCGCGGTCGGCCGCGCGGCTGCGTTCACCAGCGCGGCGCGACCGCTCAATGATCTCGCGGGCCTCTTCGAGAAAGACGCGGCCGGCTTCAGTGAGAATTGCCCCCCTCGGCGTGCGCACGAAAAGCGTGACCTTCAGCTCTTGCTCAAGCGCATGAATCTGTCGGGTAACAGGGGGCTGTGTGACGTGGACGCGCTGCGCCGCGCCGCCAAAACTGCCCTCTTCGGCGACTGCAATGAAATAGCGCAACTGTCTCAATTCCATCGTAACTCCAGTCATTCCGAAAAGGTATCGCTGAGCGCCTCATATAGTATTTTACAGAAAGAGCCTGGCTTTCGATAGTGCCCGTCAGCAATCAATTGCGCACGAGATGTTGTGACGATTGCCGAATAGAAACGAGAACACGGGCAGGTATTGAAATGTTTTATCTAGTGCGAATGGTGGTCTCTCCGCCTTATGGCATGCCGCCGGAAGAATTCGAGAGACTGAAAGCTGAAGAGAAGGAAGTCGGGATCCGACTTCAACGTGAGGGGATCTGGAAGCACATCTGGCGAGTAGCGGGGGCGTACGCGAACGTCTCGATTTTCGAGGTCGATAGCGTCGAGCAGCTTCACTCGGCAATCAGCAGCCTGCCTTTCTTTCCATTCTTAAGTGTAGAGGTGACGCCGCTCGTGCCGCATCCCTCATCGATCAACCCCGCCGACAATCCACTCCTGAAGGAGGGCAGAGCATGAACGAGATGGTTTCTCCGATCGTCGCCACGACTAACTTGGCAAAGGACGCCTTGCGCATCCGCGCCGTCAAAACCACGATCGTCGATTTGCCGATCCGCAGGGCGCACCAGTTCGCCAAGGCAAAGATCAGCTCGCAGGCATTCCTGATCGTCGAGATCGAGACTGAAAGCGGCATCACGGGGCTCGGCGAAGGAGCTACGCCCGGTGGACCATGGTGGAGCGGCGATAGCATCGAGACGATGAAGGTGATGATCGACACCTATCTGGCGCCGGCGATCGTCGGACAGAGTGCGGGTGACGTCACGGCGCTCCACGGTCTGATGAACAAGGTCGCGTTCGCAAACTATTTTGCCAAGGCGGCGGTCGACATCGCTTTGTGGGACATCGTTGGCAAAGCGCTTAACGCACCCGTCCACGCCTTGTTCGGGGGCATGGTTCGCGACAGCAGCGAGATCAGTTGGGCCCTGGCGACCGGCGAGGCGGATACCGACATCGCCGAAGCCGAGGACATGATCGCCCGCAAGGCCGCGAAGGTATTCAAGCTCAAAGGTGGGGCAAAGCCGCCTCAGGCAGACGTCGAGCGTGCCGTAAAAGTCGCCAAGGCGCTGGCAGGCCGCGCGGAGGTGAGAATCGATCTCAACCAGGTGTGGGATGAGACGACCGCCAATCGGTGGATTCCGGCGCTGATCGATGGCGGAATCAGCCTGCTCGAACAGCCGGTACAGGGCTGGAATTTCGACGGTTTGAAGCGGATCCGCGAACGCTTCGGCATCAAGGTCATGGCGGACGAGAGCGTCTGCACGCTTCAGGATGCGATGCGGCTCGCGGGCAGCGCTGCGGTGGACGTCTTCGCCTACAAGGTAATGAAGTCGGGCGGCCTGACTGCGTGCAGGCAGATCGCCGGCATTGCCGAGGCCGCTGGCATTGCGAGCTATGGCGGTACTTTCCTTGAAAGCTCGATCGGCACGTCTGCCGGCCTGCAGGTCGCAGCGGCCGAGCGCAGTGTCACGTTCGGCTCCGAGTTCATCGGAGGCATCTGGCTTGCTGACGAAATCGTCACCGAACCCCTGGTCTACAGGGACTTTCACGTTTTCGTACCGACAAGGCCAGGCATCGGCATGACGCTCGATCGCGACAAGTTCGAGCATTATCGCCGCAAGTGAGCGACGAGCAGACCACATAAAGAGCCCCCCGATCGGCGAGTAAGCCTTCGCCGATCGGCTTTCTGCTTTCTAAGCCAAAAACATAATGGGGAGGGGCCATGTCATTCCAGGTTTCGACGATCGGGATCACACTCATTTATATGGCCGCCGTCGGGCTGATTGCAGCTTATGTGCGCCGCTCGGCAATCACCGCTGCGGGCTACACCGAAGGCGGGCGTCAGTTTCCCGCCATCATAATCGGGTTCTTGATGGTGTCGGAGTTTATCGGCACGGCGGTGAGTGTAGGCACCGCGCAGCTCGGCTATTCAAAAGGGATTTCGGCTGCATGGAACGTGTTTGCGTTGGCGCTGGGATTTGTCCTCTTGGGTCTGATCCTGGCACGCAAGTATAAGGAGCTCGGACTTAACACGATCTCAGGTGTGCTCGCCTCGCGTTACGGCCAGAACACACGTATCGCGGCCTCCGTACTGACGATCTGCGCGCTCGAAATTATCGCGGTGTCGATCTATGCGAGTGGCGGCGCGGTGCTTTCCGGAATTCTCGCGATCGGCAAGCCGACCGCGGTCATCGTGGTCGGCGTGCTTTCAGTCGGCTATGTCAGTGTCGGTGGCATGCGCTCGGTGGTCTACACCAACGTTTTGCACGCATCGATCAAATATCTCGGCATCGTGATCGCGATGATCTACGGGCTTTCGTTGACCGGAGGCGTGACGGCCCTCGCCACGAAGCTCCGTCCAGAAATGTTTGTCTGGGACGCCGTCGGTTGGTCCCAGATCGGGGCCTGGATGATCGCCGGGATCGGCTCGATTTTTGCGACCCAGCACGTCATCCAGGCGCTTTACACTGTGCCCAATGTACGAGCTGCCCAGAAAGCGTGTTTCTATTGCGCCGCGGCGATGGTGCCTTTCGGAATCCTGACGGCAGCCGTCGGGATGGCGTCGGCGGCTTTGCATCCGGGCATCAATCCTCTGCAAGCGTTTCCGAGCCTCATAGCCGATATGGACCGTCTGAGCGCTGGTATCGTCGTGGCAGGCTTGGCGGCCTCGCTGTTCGGAACGATTTCGGCTGTTAGCATTGGCGCAGCGACGTTGCTGATGAAAGATTTCTTCGAACCGCTATTCAACAAGGAAAGGGATGAGAGGCGATCCGTCCGGTTCCTCAAGGTCGCCACGATTATCGTTGGCCTCTTGCCAGTTGTCATCGCACTCGGCGCGAACAACGTTCTCCACATTGCTTACCTTGGAAAGGGGCTCCGTGCGGCGCTGGCCGTTCTCGTGCTGCTGGCTTTCTATGCTCCAAGCTTCAGCAACGGGAGTGGCGCATTCATCGGGATCATCGTGACCCTCCCAGCGACCGTGGTCTGGTACATGCTCGGCGATCCGTACGGCATCGACAACGCGTACGTCGCGCTTGCATGCCCGGTAATCGTTATGGGCCTGTTTCATCTGACTTCGCGGCGAACCGCCCCGATTGTGACAGGAAACGGACCCTTACCCGAACAGCAGGTTGTGGCGAACACCGAATGAATCAAAACCGGGATGCCGCGCCAGTCCGTCTGAGCGGCGTGGGTGGCCGTCAGGAATAACGTGAGGCAGTTGGAAATGAAAAAGATCGTTGTCGGCGCCGTCGAAATCACGCGAGTTGAGGAGAGCCTTGCACCCAGTTTCGAGCCTGCTTTCCTGTTCCCGGAGTGGCGGCCAGAGTATCTGGAGCAGTATGGGTGGATGGAGCCTCACTTCTATGACCGGGGGGCTGGCAAGTTCATGTCATCGATCCATAGCTGGGTGATCCGCACGAAGCATCATTTGATTGTGGTCGACACCTGCGCTGGCAACGACAAGAGCCGGCCATCGTTCGAACGGTTCAACATGTTGCGTAGTTCTTATCTGGAGCGACTGCAAAGCGCCGGCATACGTCCTGAGGACGTCACGCACGTCCTGTGCACGCATCTTCATCTCGATCATGTCGGCTGGAACACACGCCTACTCGATGGACGCTGGGTGCCAACGTTTCCGCAGGCGAAATACATCCTTTCGAGGCGTGAGTGCGAATTCTGGGATACGCGCAGCGGAGAGGGAGGGAAACTCCCGATCAACGACAACGTATTCGAGGACAGCGTCAGGCCGATCCTGGACGCGGGGTTGGCAGAGTTGATCGATCCTCCCTTTCAGCTGACGGACGAGCTGACGATCGAGGCAGCGCCGGGGCATTCGCCGGGCCATTGCATATTGGTGCTTCGAAGCGGCGGCGAGACGGCGATCTTCTCGGCGGACACGATGCATCAGCCGGTGCAGATCTACGAACCACATCTCAACAGCCGTTTCTGCGCCGATCCCGAGCTTGCTCGGCAATCGCGGCAGGCCGTCCTCGAACAATGTGCATGCTCGAACGGCTTGCTTTTGCCGGCGCATTTTGGGCGACCCCATGTTGGCCGCGTCAGTGAGCGGGCGGGCGGCTTTGCTTTTTCCTGCGACAAAGTCTGAGCACAATATGGTCAAAAGTTGATAGCGGCGTCGCTGGCGTCGGCGCGGGCAGAATGCCGACAGAGCGCGTTCCTGCACTGTGCGGGCATTGTCTCCGCATCATCGGTAAACGCGCTGTGGTCCGATCGCGCCACTCTACTTGCGAAGACTTTGATCGACATGATGAGGGAACGTTGACCCGGGCACGATTATCCGCCCAGGGGGCGTTTATGTCACTCCAGAAGGCGATACGATTTCGGTATGGCCAAAGACCCGAAAAGGAATTTGAAAAAATGTCTCGGGTGTAAAATATTGGTTCTTGAGAATAGAAACGGATCTCCTGAGAGGATCGGAAAATGGCAGACGAAGCTCGTATAAACGCAGTGGTCAGCGATATCGTGGATGGAGTGCGCGCGGCTCTGTTCAAGCACGATGTGACGTTCGACGAATACAGGGTGGCGCTGGCGTTTCTGCTTGATGCCTTCGAAAAGAACGACGTGCCGCTACTGATGGACGTCTTCTTCAACACGACGATCGTGAAAATCGAGGGCAAACTGATGGGAGGCTCTAAGCCTTCGCTGGAAGGTCCTTATTATCTGGAGAATGCGGCTGTCGTCACGGACCGCCTTCCAATGCGCGACGAGGATCAGCACCACACTGCGATGCAGCTGCGCGGTCGAGTGACCGGGATGGATGGGCGGCCGCTCGCGCGTGCCACGATCGACGTTTGGCATTCGACCCCGGAAGGCCGGTATAGCGGTATTCATGATGGAATTCCGCCGCACTATTATCGCGGCAAGATCGTCACTGACGCTGATGGCCGCTACAACGTGCGGTCGATCATGCCGATCCCGTACCAAATTCCTAACGAAGGGCCCACCGGTGCGCTGCTCACGGCGATGGGGCGGCACTCCTGGAGGCCAGCTCATGTCCATTACAAGATCTCGGCCCCTGGCATGCATACACACATCAGTCAGGCCTACTTCGAAGGCGGCGCGTACGTCGAAGACGATTGCTGCGAGGACGTTTGCGAGGAGCATGTTGTCGCCGAGAAGGTGGAAGACGGTGTGCGCATCGTCGAAGTGGACTTCGTGATCCCGAAAGCGACGGAAAAGGCGCAAGCCGCCTGAGCGGTTTCGTGAGCCGCCTTTGAGCGGCGACGCATCTTCCATCCAACGACAACAAAGCGATCCGGCGTGTTGCCGGATCGAACCTTTTACCGCGGGCCATTGAGCGCTGGTCCGCATGGCGGCGGCCGGGCTGGCTCGAGCCAAGATCAAGGGCGTGAGAGATTGAGATGCAATTGAGTTTCACTTACGAGGCCAATCCAGGACGAACGATATTCGCGCCGGGTAGCCTGGCTTCGCTCGGCGATGAGCTTACGCGGCTTGGTTTCAGTCGTGCGCTGATCATCTGCACGCCGCCTCAGCGCGATTTGGCCGAGCGGATCAACGCGATGCTCGGCGATCGTAGTGCCGGAATCTTCGATGGCGCCCTGATGCACGTCCCATTCGAGACCGTCGTCGCCTGTCGAGACGTGGCGCTAAAGAGCTTGGCCGATTGCACGGTCGCAATCGGCGGTGGATCGACGACGGGTCTCGCCAAGGCTCTAGCGCTTGAAGACGGCCTTCCGATCGTGGCGGTCCCTACGACCTATGCAGGCTCCGAAATGACCCCGATTTGGGGAATGACGAAGGATCGGCGAAAGGTCACGGGGCGCGACAAGGCGGTACTGCCGAAAACGGTCATTTACGATCCGGAGCTGCTGGTGTCGCTGCCGGCTTCTATTACCGGGCCGTCCGGGCTCAATGCGATCGCGCACGCGGTTGAAGCTCTTTACGCGCCGGAAGCCAATCCCATCACGTCGCTAATGGCGGAGGAGGCGATCCGGGCGATCGGACAGGGCCTTCCGAAATCGATTGAGACGCCGAACGACATCGGCGCGCGCTCTTCGACGCTCTATGGCGCTTGGCTCGCCGGCGCGACACTCGGCATGGTTGGCATGGGCCTCCATCATAAGATTTGCCACACGCTTGGGGGTACGTTCGATCTGCCGCATGCCGATGTTCATGCGATCGTCCTTCCGTATGTCGCCGAGTTCAACGCGAGCGCCGCGCCTGGCGCGATGGCGCGCGTGGCGATGGCGTTGGGCGGCTTGGCGGCAAGCGACGCAGGACGGTGTCTTTACGATCTTCGCCGGAAAACGTGCCCAAAGCAGTCGCTTGCTAGTTTGGGAATGGCGCAATCCGATATTCGGCATGCCGCGGAACTGGCCAGCGCGGGCAGCTATCCAAACCCCAGGATCGCCTCGGCCGACGATGTCGAACGCATCATTATCGAGGCGTTTCACGGTCTGCAGCCCTGATGTCGCGCACAGCTGGGATCGCTCTTGGAGACTTTATGGAGACGGCCGCGCGCGGCGGCTTGAGAGGAAGGCGGCGAGTTGGATAGCAAAATATATGGCAGCGCCGAGCAGGCTTTATCAGGGCTGTTGAGCGAAGGCATGACAATCATGTCAGGCGGCTTCGGCCTCGTCGGTAATCCTGAAACCTTGATCGACTGCGCGGCGACAACTACGATGGCCGGTTGAGCGGCGACTATGATGGCCGGTAGGATCGGTTGTCTGGTCTGATCGTAGGGAGGGGCGCAGCCCCGACCGGAGAGCGGACCAGACAACCGGTGGCGATCTTTTTCCCCTTCTTTCGGGGGGCAGATCGGGGCTGTGGCGGGCGGTGGTATCGGAACACTCATCGAACAACGAGCGATGGGTTTGCGATGCCGGGCCACCACATTTCCGATCAGCAGGTATTTCTCTTCATGACCCATCGTCGCCAACACACCCAGGCCGTCGCGGCTGCCAAGGCCGGTATCAGCGAACGCAGCGCACGCCGGATCGAGAACGATCCGCAGCTTCCGTCCCAGAAGAAGAAGGAGCGCCACTGGCGCACCCGCGCCGATCCGCTCGAGCCATTCTGGCCACGTATAGAGGAGTTGCTCCAGATCGACGGTATCATTGCCGTCACGGTCTTCGAGACGCTCCAGGACGAGTTCGGCGAGGATGCTGTTCCCGATGCGATACGACGAACACTGGAACGCCGGATCGCCCGCTGGCGGGCACTGCACGGCGGCGAGAAGGAGATCTTCTTCCCGCAGCATCATGAGCCCGGTCGGCAGGGCCTGTCGGATTTCACGGTATGCGACAGTCTCAAGGTCACTGTTGCCGGCGAGACCCTGGCCTATCGCCTCTACCACTTCCGCTTGGCGGCGAGTGGCTGGGAGCATGCGGCTGTCGTGCTGGGCGGGGAGAGCTTTGCCGCCCTTTCGGAGCACCTGCAGGATGCGTTGTGGAAGCTGGGCGGTGCGCCGGCCGAACACCGCAGCGATTCCCTGTCAGCCGCCTACAAAAACCTCAACGCCGATGCGCAGCGGGATTTCACCCGAAGCTATGACGAGCTGTGTCGTCATTACGGCATGCTTGCTACCCGCAACAACCGCGGCGAGGCGCACGAGAACGGATCGATCGAAGGTCCCCATGCCCATCTCAAGCGACGGCTCGATCAGGCCTTACGCCGGCGGGGCAGCCGCGATTTCGTTAGCATCGAGGCCTGGCGCGAGTTCGTTGAGGCGCAGGTCGCCAGACAGAACCGGCGACATGCTGCGCGCATCGATGCAGAACGCAGGGTACTCAAGGCGCTGCCCGCAAGGCGAACCACCGATTTCGCCATGGTCACCGTCGATGTCACCCGCAACGGCACCGTCGCCATCGATCGGGTTACCTATTCGGTGCCTTCCCGCCTCGTCGGACGGCGCCTCAACGCGCATCTCTTTGACGATCGCATCGAGCTCTTCCTCGGTCCAGACAGGGTAATGTCCACGCCGCGTGTGCGGATCAGTCATCCCCACCGGGGGCATAGCATCGATTTCCGGCACATGATCGGTAACCTGCGCCGCAAGCCCGGTGCACTGCGCAACCTCGTCTACCGCGAAGCCCTCTTCCCCGATCACGCCTACCGGCGGGCCTGGCAAGCCTTCGATGCCCAACTCGATGGACGGCAGGCCTGCCGCGATGCCGTCGCGCTGCTCGATATCGCCGCCAGGGGCGACTGTGTCGACGTGCTGGCCCGGCGGATCGATGAGGCTCTCGACAGCGGGCGCTTGCCCGATGTCGATGCGCTCAGGGACGAGTTCCTGCCAACCGCAAGATCGCAGCGCGATGTCGCTATCCCGCCACCCGATCTGCACAGCTACAACAGCCTGATCGCCAGCGGGGAGGTGCACTGATGACCCGCACCAAGGATCAGGCCGCCGCCGTACTGCCTACCCTGCTCAAGGCCTTGCGCCTGCCGAGCATCAACCGCAACTGGAAGCACCTCACCGACACCGCCGATCGCGATGGCTGGCCGGCCGCCAACCTGCTGGCCTCGCTTCTCGAGATCGAGATGGCTGATCGCTCCTCCCGGCGCATCCAGCGCCATCGCGACCAGTCCGGCTTGCCCGCAGGCAAGACCTTCGCCACCTTCGATTTCGACGCCGCCCCCGGCATCCGCAAACCGCACCTCTTGTCCCTCGCCGCCGGTGACGACTGGATCGAGAACGGCGGCAACCTGCTGCTGTTCGGCCAGAGCGGGACCGGCAAGACGCACGCAGTTGCCGCCATTGGCCATGCCCTCATCGACACGGGGCGGCGCGTCCTGTTCTGCTCCACCACCGACATGGTCCAGAAGCTCCAGTCCGCGCGCCGCGACCTCAGCTTGCCCGCCATGCTCGACAAGCTCGACAAGTTCGATCTCATCGTGCTCGACGATCTGTCCTACGTCCGCAAGGACCAGGTCGAAACCAGCGCCTTGTTCGAGCTCATCGCCCACCGCTACGAACGCCACTCGCTCGCCATTACCGCCAACCAGCCATTTTCGGCATGGGACAACGTCTTCCCTGATCCCGCCATGGCTGTCGCCGCGATCGACCGCCTCGTGCACCACTCGACCATCATCGAGATGAACGGCGAAAGCTACCGCAAGCGTTCCGCCGTCGCCCGCATCAACGCCGGCGATTACGACCCGCCCAATGGCGCCCCGGACCGGCCATCATAATTGTCGCTGGCTTCGCGCTCGGGAGCACCCTTGCTGAGGCAACGGGTAATTGTCGCCAGCGGCAATTACATGCCAACCATCCCATGCGCTTCAAACCCTCGCTTCCGGCCAGCGCCAGCGACAATTACCCAGCGTCGTAATTGTCGCTCGACGGTTGCTCCTCGCAACAGCAAATGGTAGCCAGAATTCACCAACCGGCGCGGCCACCTATCGGCCATCAAAATTGACGCCGACCGGAC